>JAFLCY010000122.1 GCA_017303485.1 Rhodobacterales bacterium | reverse complement strand
CGTGGCGGTGGAGAAGGACGGCAAGACGTTGCCCGCCGAACTGCCCAAGGGCGTGGCGCTGCGCAAGCTGGACGAGGGGCTGGACTTCACGCTGACCGTGGCGCTCCCTCCGGCGGGAAGCGTGCCTGCCGATGCGCTGCTGGCCGCGTTGGAGGAGTTGCAGGAGGCCGCCGGGCCGAGGCTGAGTTTCGTCGCGGCGGATCAGGAGGCGGATCTGCGGCTGGCGGTCATTCCGGACAGCCCGCGGCCGGATGCGATCTGGGTGCTGCCCTCGACCGGGCTGGCGGAGGATCTGGCGGCGACGCCCTCGGTCTCGACCGGCGACAAGGACGGGGCCGAACTGGCGGCGGTGCTGGCCGATACGCTGACCACCATGGCTCGGGCGCAGAACCTGCTGAAGCTGGCGGGGGCGGTCGGCACCTCGAACCCGGAGGTCGAGGTGGAGCTACTGACCCGCACGCCCGAAGACCGGACCCTGCGCCCCCTGCCCTTCGCCCCGGTGCCGGTGCTGCTGCCGGAGGACGAGGTGCATGTGCTGGCGCGGAACAACTCCGACGGGCCGGTGGATGTGAACGTGCTTTATGTCGGGGCGGACTGGTCGATCAGCCATTGGTTTTCCGGCCGGTTGCAGCCGGGCGACGAGTTGAAGAAGGGGCTGTTCAAGATCAGCGCCGATGTGCTGGGGCAGGAGCGAATGCTGGTCGTCGTGACGCCCGCCCGGCCGCAGAGCCCCGTGGAAGACCTGAGCTATCTGGCGCAGGATGCGCTGGATACAACGCGGGCAGTAGTGGGTGCGACGGCCTTCGACGACGCGCTGGCCGAGGCCGGGTTTGGGCTCACGACGCGGGGCGCGGTGGCCCTGACGGACGAGGCGGAGGAGGCCGGTCCAGGACCGGCGATCCTGACGCTGGAAGTACGGACCCGCGCGGCGGAGTGACCTTTGCAAGATGTTGAAAGAAAAGGATTGCTGCGCAGCATTGGCGCGGCAATTCCGGCGCTTCGCTGCGCAGCATTTCAGCGGCGGTCGGCCAGCCAGAGCGCCGCGGCCCCCAGAAGCGAGGCGGCGACGCCAAGGAGCGCCACGGTGCCGTAGCCTGCCAGCGTGGTGCCG
Organism: Rhodobacterales bacterium; assembly: GCA_017303485.1. Classification (GTDB taxonomy): domain Bacteria; phylum Pseudomonadota; class Alphaproteobacteria; order Rhodobacterales; family Rhodobacteraceae; genus Tabrizicola. Next base: position 10,382 of record JAFLCY010000122.1, on the reverse strand, counting down.
ATCGCGAAACAGGCGGCGGCGATGGCATCCCCGGCCAGGCGCTGCACCGCCATGAGCGAGGCCCCTGCCCCGGGCCGGTCGGCCATAAGGTCCTGCAGGTAGGCGATGGGAACGGTCAGCGTCACCGCCCCGCCGATGGCGGCGGGCAGGACCAGAAGCCAGACGAAGGGCGACACGGCGAGGACGGGAAGGAGGGCGACGTGCAGGGCGTAGAGCCCGGTTCCGGCAAGGATGAGCCGGGTACGCTGCATGCCCCGGGTGAAGCTTGGCAGGAGAAGCATGAACGGCACTTCAAGGCCCGCGACGAGGCCGACGTACAGCGCCACGTCCTTTGTTCCACGACCGACCTCGGGGATCATGATCAGCGAGATGATCGCCATCGAGACGGTGGAGGCGCTGAACACCGCACCCAGCGCCAGCACACGCGCGGCGATGCGGGGGCGGCCCATCTCGGCCAGCGCGGTGCGGAAAGACAGGCCGCTCGGGTGGTCCTCCCAGAGGGTGGTGCCATCGGCGGGCCAGAGGCGGAGGACGACGACAAGCATGGCGGCCGAGAGGACAAGGCCGACCGGGTAGATCATGGTGATCTCGGCGCCCGCCGCAAAGGCGAGCGACCAGAGCGGCAGGACGACGACGAAGGGTGCGGCGAAGAGGGCACGGATGACCGCCATGATCCCGTCGCGCTGCGCTTCTGGGTAGCGGGAGGCCGCAAGGCGGGCAAGGGCGAAGACCTGGCCAAAGATGATGCTGCTGACCGGGATCAACAGGGCGGCGGACAGTGCAAAGACCAAAGGTCCGGGGATGACGGTCAGCAGAAGGGTGCCAAGCAGCAGCGAGACGACAGCGGCGAGCGTCACCTGGCGGCGGTTCGCGGTCTGGTCGGCGCGGATGCCGCCGATCACCGAGGCGGAAACCGAGACGAGCGAGGACAGTGCGAGAAGGATCGCGTAGCCGTTGTCGCCGAAGCCGAAGGTGTTGACCGCGAGGGTGGAGAAATAGGGACCGAACGAACAGACGACCGCGCCCTGAAGCGCGATGACAAGGCCTGCGGTGCGCAGCGCCGGGTCGCGAAGGCAGAGGGTGATGGCGGACATGCGTCTTGGCTACCGCTTGGGCGCCGGGGCCGCAAGGTCAGGCGGGGATCACCTTGCCGGGATTCATCCGGTTGTCGGGGTCAAGTGCGGCCTTCACGGCGCGCATGACATCCAGCGCCACCGGGTCCTTGCGGCGGGACATGGAGTTCAGCTTCGAGAGCCCCACCCCGTGTTCTGCCGAGAAGCTGCCGCCAAGTTCCGCCACCACGTCCTCGACTGTCTCCATCACCTTGTCCTTGAGCGCCCTGTCGTCGCGGGTCGGGTAGGCGGTGAAATGCAGGTTGCCATCGCCTAGATGCGCCACGGTCAGGGTGCGGGCACCGGGATCGAGGGCGTCAAGGCGACGGATGGCTTCGGTGAGGAAGACCTCCACCTTGTCGAGCGGCAGGCAGACATCGGTATCGACCTCGGGGTGCAGCCCGACTGCGATCTCCGCGGCTGCCTCGCGCCGTTCCCACATCACCCGGCGCTGTTGTTCGCTGCGGGCGAGGACGGCATCGGTGACAAAACCCGCCTCCATCATCTCTGCCAGAATGGTTTCCAGCGTGGTCACAAGCGGAATTTCGCCAGTGTCATCGGGAGCGGCCTCGGCGGGAACGGTCGTCGCGGCCTCGATCAGGATGGTGACTTCGGGGACGTGGTCAAAGGGCAGGCCAAGATCAGGCCGCGCGATGCGCAGGCGTTCGCTGTAGGTGCGGGGCATGAACTCGAACGCCTCGACCCGGCCGCCGGTTGCCTCTTGCATGCGGTTGAGAAGCGTGAGGGCGTCCGACAACGACGGGGTGGCGATGGTCGCGGTGGCATGCGCCCTTGGCGCGGGAACCAGCTTCATCACAGCGGCGGTGATGATGCCAAGTGTGCCCTCGGCACCGATGAAAAGGTTTTTCAGATCGTAACCGGAATTGTCCTTGTGCAGTTCCGACATGAGGTTGAGGATGCGCCCGTCAGCGAGAACGACCTCCAGTCCCAGGCACAGCCCACGGGTGGATCCATAGCGCAGCACGTTGGAGCCGCCGGCATTGGTGGAAAGCACGCCCCCCAGCATGGCAGAGCCGCGGGCACCGAACCAGAGCGGGAAGTAGAGGCCCTGCGCCTCGGCTGCCTCATGCAACCGGGTCAAGATCACCCCAGCCTCGGCGATGACCAGCTTCGCATCGCGCTTTACCTCGCGGATGCGGTTCATCCGTTCGAGAGTTAGCAGCAGGCCGCCCTTGGTCATGGTGCCGCCGACAAGGCCGGTGTTGCCGGAAATCGGCACGACAGGCACGCCATGCTGCGCAGCGAGCTTCACGCAAGCGGCGACTTCGGCGGTGGAGGCGGGGCGGACCACAGCGACAGGAGCGCCTTCGTAGCGGCCCATCCAGTCGCGGGCATAGCGGGCCGTGTCGGCGCCGGTCAGGACGTTGGCGGCGCCGACAGCCGCGGCGAGGTCTTGTACGAGCGGCATTTCAGCCCTGCGGATAGGAAATGATCGACATGTAGCGCGCGGGCAGCTTGACCAGGGTTTCCGGCCCGTGTGGCGCATCGGCGTCGAAGAACAGGCTGTCGCCGGGCTTCAGCGGATAGACCTGATCGCCGTGGCGGTAGTCGACCTCGCCTTCCAGCATGTACAGGAGTTCGAGGCCTTCGTGCTGGAAGGCGGGGAACGTGTCGCTCTCGGTCGTCAGCGTGATGATATAGGGTTCGACCACGACGCCGGAATTGTTCGATCCGATATGGCCCAAGAGGTTGTACTGGTGCCCGGCCCGGGTGCCGCGGCGCTCGATCTCGACATGCTCGCCCGCCTTCACATGCTGCGCCTCGCGGCGTTCCTCGTAGCTTTTGAAGAAGGCGGTGACCGGAACCGAGAAGGCGTGGCTGAGGACCTGGAGCGTGGTCAGCGAGGGCGAGGTGTTGCCGTTCTCGATCTTCGAGAGCATCCCGATTGACAGGCCGGTGACATTGGCCAGATCGGCTACCGTCATCCCTTGCTGGCGGCGGAAGTTTCGCACCTCGCGCCCGATGGCGGCTTCAAGGTTGCGCTCGCTGATCTCGCGGACGCGGTGCGGATCCTGATCGAAGACAGGTTTTCCCCGAGGAAGCGAGGCGCTCTCGATGCCGTCAGACATGGGCAATTATCCCGGCTGAAACCAATACATATGATTTCACTACCGGGAAACATTCGCTGTATCAAGCGAAAGCCTTACCAAGCCGAACCGGCGGCGACCTCCAACGCATGAAGAAGGCTTTGCGCCGAGGAGCGCGGACCGTAAAGCCGAACGGAACCCTGATCCAGCTTGAGGAGGTAGACGCCCAGATGCTCCATCATGGTGCGGGTCGCGTATCCCTTTGGTACGGAAGCGAAATCCACGTTGCAAAGCCGTTCGAGAAGCGGCGTCAGGTCCGTGGCGGCAAGGTCGAAGATCACCCAGGCATCGGTCTGTTCGGTGACGCTGGCGGCATCACCGAACGCAGCTTTCAACTGGTCGGCAATCAGCTCGTGGCTGGCGAGCGGGGCCTCGACGAACCACATCTCGGGCGCTGTCCAGAAGGCGCTGTAGGACGCAGCGGTCTGGTGGCGTGCGGTATCGGGCAGGGGCACGCCCGCTGACTTTGCCGCGCGGGCAATATCCGCCATGCGCCCGCGCCGGGCTGCGACCGAAGCCAGCGCCACGTCGGTCCGTTCGGTGATGCGCAGCGGCCCGATCTCCACCACTGCCGGGCCGCGTTGTCCGAGCGCGCTGAGTGCCTGCAAACTAGCCACGGAGACGTTCTCCTTCCGGGTCGAACATATGGGGCGAGATGATCTCGACCTCGGTATCGAGCCCCGCAAGCAGGTTCACGATCCGCATCCGCTGGCCGATCTTCTTGTCGCCCGCTTTCAGGTAGCCAAGGGCGATGTCGCAGCCCAGATGCGGGGAATAAACCTTGGAGGTCAGCCAGCCGCCATCGTTCGCCGCCACTGGTTCCGCGCCCTTCTCAAGGAAATGGCTACCGGCGGTCAGTTTGGCCTGCGGATCGACCGGCTTGACGCCGACGAGGCGATAGCCGTCTTCCTGCACCATACCCTCGCGCTGGCTGAGGACCATGCCGATGGAATCCTTCTTCTTCGACACCATCTTGCCAAGGCCCATGTTCAGCGCGGTGGACTGGCCGTTCAGCTCGCCCCCCGCGACATGGCCCTTCTCGATCCGCATGACGCCCAAGGCTTCGGTGCCGTAGACGATGGGATCGAACTCCGCGCCCTTGGCGAGCATTTCCCGCAAAAGTGCATCGCCGTAGCGGGTGGGGACGGCGATCTCATAGGCCAGCTCGCCCGAGAAGCTGATGCGGAACAGTCGCGCGCGAAGGCCATCGCAGACGGTGACGTTGCCCGCGCCCATATAGGGGAAGGCGGCGTCGGAGATGTCCTGGTCGACGATTTTTGCCAGCAGGTTCCGCGCGTTGGGTCCGGCGACGGAGAATTGCGCCCAAGCCTCGGTGGTGGAGATCAGCTGGACGTCCATCTCGGGCCAGAGGCACTGGCGGCAGAATTCGAGATGGCGGAACACCGTCACGGCGTTGGCCGTGGTGGTGGTCATGACATATTCATGCTCGCCCATCCGGGCGGTGGTGCCGTCGTCGAAGACCATCCCGTCCTCGCGCAGCATCAGCCCGTAACGGCATTTGCCGACCGCGAGGCTGCTGAACGTGTTGGCATAGACCCGGTCGAGGAAGGCCCCGGCGTCGGTGCCCTGGATGTCGATCTTGCCCAAAGTGGTAACGTCGCAGATGCCGACGGATTTCCGCGTTGCCAGCACTTCGCGGTCGACCGATTGCCGCCATTCGGTTTCCCCGGCCTTCGGCACCCATTGCGTGCGCAGCCAGTTGCCGACCTCGACGAAGATCGCGCCCTGTTCCTTGGCCCAATAATGGCTGGGGGTCAGGCGGAAGGGCTTGAATTCCTTGCCGCGCGACCGGCCGGCGAGGGTGCCAAGCGCGACCGGGGTATAGGGCGGGCGGTAGATCGTGGTGCCCGTCTCGGGGATCGAACGACCGGTGAGTTCAGCCATCACCGCAAGGCCGATAACATTGCCGGTCTTGCCCTGGTCGGTTGCCATGCCAAGCGTGGTGTAGCGCTTGAGGTGTTCGACCGACGTGAAGTTCTCCTGATGCGCCAGCTTCACGTCCTTGACGGTGACGTCATTCTGCTGGTCAATCCAGGCGCGGCCCTTGCCGTGGTGAACGAACCACAGCGGCGTGACGCGGGTGGGCGCGTCCTCGGCTTCCGGCAGGTCGAGGGCAGCGCCGGTGAGGTCGAGCGCGACGATCGCGGCGTCGCGGCCCGTCTTCAGCGCAGCATGGGTGGAGAAGGCACCCGAAGCAGCACCTGCGACCAGAAGGCCGGGTGGGCCGTCCTGCCCCGGCACGAAGGCGGCGATGGAGGGGTCATACACCGGGCGCGAGCGGTGATGCGAATGGATGTTCACATTCGGATTCCAGCCGCCAGAAATACCCAGGGCGTCGACCGCGACGCTCTCGGTCGAGCCGTTCGCCTGCCGCACGGTGATGGATTTCAACCCAAGCTTTCCGGCGGTGTCGATGACCTCGGCACCTTGCAGGTGGCGGATGCCGGGAAGCAGATCGCCTCCTTCGCGGCTGTCGATCACGGCGACGACGTCCACACCCCTGGCTTGCAGGTCTTTGGCAGTGCGAAGACCATCATCATTGTTGGTGAAGACCGCCACGCGCTCACCCGCCTTTGCGCCCCAGCGGTTCGCATAGGCCCGCAGCGCGCCCGCCAGCATGATGCCGGGGCGGTCGTTGTTCTCGAAGGCGATGGGGCGTTCGGTCGCGCCGGCAGCGAGAATCGCCTTACCCGCATAGATGCGCCAAAGCACCTGACGGGGCTTGCCTTGCGCGGGCACGGCAAGGTGGTCGCTCACCCGCTCCACCGCGCCATAGATGCCATGGTCGAAGGCGCCGATGACCGTGGTGCGGGTCATCAGGCGGACGTTCGGCATGGCGGCGAGTTCGGCCACCGCGGCGGCCGCCCAGTCCGCGCCCTGCGCCTGGCCGACCGAAAAGGTCTCGGCGTTCAGCCGCCCGCCCATGCGGAAATCCTCATCGGCGAGGATCACCCGCTTGCCCGCACGACCGGCGGTCAGCGCCGCCATCAGGCCCGTGGGACCGGCCCCGATGACAAGGAGATCGCAGTGGAGGAAGCCCTTGTCGTACTCGTCCGGGTCCTCCTCCCGCGTGACCGCACCAAGCCCCGCCGCGCGGCGGATGATCGGCTCATATATCTTTTCCCAGAAGGACTTGGGCCACATGAAGGTCTTGTAGTAGAAGCCCGCCGCGAAGAAGGTCGACAGCTTGTCGTTGGTCCCCATCGCGTCGAACCGCAGCGAGGGCCAGCGGTTCTGGCTGTTGGCGCTGAGGCCGTCGTAGAGTTCCGCCACCGTGGCGCGGGTGTTCGGCTCCTGCCGCCCGCCGGTCCTGAGTTCGACCAGCGCGTTCGGTTCCTCCGACCCCGCCGAGATCGGCCCGCGCGGGCGATGATACTTGAAGCTGCGCCCCATCAGCCGGACGCCGTTGGCCAGAAGTGCCGAGGCCAGCGTGTCGCCAGGATGGCCCTGATAAGGAATGCCGTCGAAGGTGAAGCGGAGCGTCTTCGAACGGTCGATCTGGCCGCCTTCGATGCGATACGACTGGCTCATTTCGTCCGCCCTTTCGCCCGCGCCACATCCCGGGCGAGTTCGACCTTGGTGATCTCATGCGTCACGGTGTTGCGGGTGACGACCAGCCAGGAGCGGTCGCCCTGTTCGTGATACCAAAGCTCGCGATGTTCGCCCGCTGGGTTGGTGCGGTTGTAGAGATAGTCGTGGAACGCCTCGACGCCTGCAGTCATGCCATCGGGCCGGTCGATGAGGGATGCATCGCCAAGATAGACGAATTCCTGCGCGTCGCGGGGGCCGAGGATCGGATGGTGAATGATCATTCGCTTATTCCGTCAATGCAGGTTCGGCTGGGCGCCCTGGCCCTTTTCGTCGATCATCAGTCCCTTGAGGAACCGGTCAAAGCGGTACGCGGTCGCCGTGGCATGCGGGGTGTCCTTGGCCAGCAGATGCGCAAAGCACCAGCCGCTTGCGGGCGTGGCCTTGAAGCCGCCGTAGCACCAGCCGCCGTTGAAATAGAGCCCCTCGATCCCGGTCTTGTCGATGATGGGCGAGCCGTCCATCGACATGTCCATGATCCCGCCCCAGGTCCGCAGCAGGCGCACACGCCCGATGGCGGGCATCAGCGCCATGCCACCTTCGGCGACATCCTCGATCACCGGCAGGTTGCCGCGTTGGGCGTAGGAATTGTAGCCGTCGATGTCGCCGCCGAAGACAAGGCCGCCCTTGTCGGACTGGCTGACGTAGAAATGCCCGGCACCGAAGGTCATCACGCCGTCGATCAGGGGCTTCAGGCCCTCGGAGACGAAGGCTTGCAGGACATGGCTTTCCATCGGCAGGCGCATGCCGGCATGCGCCATGACCTTGGAGGATGACCCGGCAACGGCCACGCCGACCTTCTTCGCGCCGATGAAGCCGCGGGTGGTTTCCACGCCCCGGATACGGCCATTCTCGATCCGCATGCCAGTGACTTCGCAGTTCTGGATCAGGTCCACCCCGCGCTGGTCGGCCCCACGGGCATAGCCCCAAGCGACGGCGTCATGCCGCACCGTGCCGCCGCGCGGCTGCATCAGCGCACCCTTGATCGGGAAGCGGGCATTGTCGAAGTTGAGCCAAGGATACATCTGGCGAACCTCGTCGCGGCTCAGCATCCGGGCACCGGCCCCGTGCATGATCATCCCGTTGCCGCGCCGGGTGAAGGCGTCGCGCTGCGCATCGGTGTGGATCAGGTTGATGATCCCGCGCTGGCTGACCATGGCGTTGTAGTTGAAATCCTGCTCCAGCCCCTCCCAGAGCTTCAGCGAGAATTCGTAGAACGGTTCGTTGCCGTCCAGAAGGTAGTTCGAGCGGATGATCGTCGTGTTCCGGCCGACGTTGCCGCCGCCGAGATAGCCCTTTTCCAGCACCGCGATGCGGGCCTGGCCGAATTCCTTGGCGAGGTAATAGGCCGTCGCAAGGCCGTGGCCGCCGCCGCCGATGATGACGTAATCATATTCGGCCTGCGGGGTTGGGTCGCGCCAGACGGGCTTCCAGCCCTTGTGGCCGGTAAGAGCCTCGGCAATGACCCGAAATCCGGAATAGCGCACGGCGGTGTTCTCCTGCTTGCAGGCCCGTTCTAGGCCTGTTGCATCGCAGGATGTCGTCTGTTTTCGCCATCGTCGCCACGAATCTCGCCACGGCGTCGGATCATGCGGTCAGGGGGTGACCGCAGCCTCGACCGCCGCGAAGGGAGACCACGCGGGCGGAAGCTGAGCGACCTGCTCCTGGGCCCAGGCGAAGAGGACGAGGATGGTGGTGGCGGAGAGGAGCATCTGCATCGGGGGGCCTCGGGGACGACTTGTTCACGTCCTGTTCTGCCCGATTCTGCCTACCAACCCGTTAACCATGCGCCCGCGTCGGGCTTTACAATTTGGTAGGGAATGGCCATCATTGTGGTCATGCGATAATTGATTTCGTTCAGGCTCTCACCTTGAACAAGGACCCGGCGGAGATCCACCTCCGCCGGGTCCCCTTCTTTTCGGGGTCAGCCCCCGATCCAAAGGCGGATGGTCGCGATCAACAGCGTTCCCACTGCAACAGCCACCATCCACTTGCGATAACTTTTCTCATCCAGGTCAATCACCTCCGTCCACCGCAAAGGGTTGCGGCAGGAGCAGTGGTAGGAGCAGCAGAGTTAACAAACCGATAGCAATGGTGGCAAATTAAGCCACCAGCGCCTCGGCCTTCTTCAGGTCGACACTGACCAGTTGCGACACCCCCTGCTCCTGCATCGTCACCCCGAACAGCCGGTCCATCCGCGCCATAGTCACGGCGTGGTGGGTGATGATCAGGAAGCGGGTCTCCGTCCGGCGGGTCATCTCGTCCAGAAGGTCGCAGAAGCGGGTCACGTTCGCATCGTCCAGCGGCGCGTCGACCTCGTCCAGCACGCAGATCGGGGCTGGGTTCGCGAGGAACACGCCGAAGATTAGCGCCAAGGCCGTCAGGGTCTGTTCGCCGCCCGAGAGGAGGGACAGCGTCGCCAGCTTCTTGCCCGGCGGCTGGCAGAGGATCTCCAGCCCCGCCTCCAGCGGATCGTCGGATTCCACCAGCACCAGCCGCGCCTCGCCGCCGCCGAAGAGATGGGTAAAGAGGGTGGAGAAATTGGCATTCACCTGCTCGAAGGCGGTCAGGAGGCGTTCGCGGCCTTCCTTGTTCAGGCCCGCGATCCCGGCGCGAAGCTTCTTGACCGCCTCTTCCAGATCCGATTTTTCGGTGGCCAGCGCGTCATACTCGGCTTCGACCGCCTTCGCATCCTCCTCGGCCCGCAGGTTCACCGCGCCCAGCGCCTCACGCTGGCGTTTCAGGCGGCTGACGTCGTGGTCCAGCGTTTCGGCATCGGGCATCTTGTCGGGGTCGGTCCGCAGGCTGGAGAGAAGTTCATCGGGCGTCCGGTCATCCTCTTCGGCGATCCGCTCGGCCGCCAGTGCCACGCCTTCACGGGCCGCATCCAGACGCGCTTCGGCCCGGGCGCGGGCTTCGCGTGCCTCTCCGGCCAACCGCTCTGCCTCGCGCTCGGCCATCGCGGCGTCGCGCAGCGCCGCCTCGGCCACGGCGAGCGCATCTGCTGCCGTACGTCGCCGGCCCTCGGCAGCTTCGATGGCCTCGACCAGTTCATCCCGCTTCGCCGCGATCTCCTCGGGGGCGAGCATCGCCTCGGCCAGCTCCTCCTCGGTCTCAGCCCGGCGTTCGGTCAGTTCCTCGGTCCGTCGCGAAGCCGTCTCCAGCCGGTGCTTCCAGCCCGACAGTTCCTTCACCGCCTCCTGCCGCCGCCGCACCCGTGCTTCGCCCTCGCGGCGGACTTCGTCCTGATGCGAGCGGCGGGTCATCATGGTGATCCGCGCCGCCTCGACGGTGATCTTGGCGGCTTCGACCGCGCCCCGTGCGGCATCCAGATCGCCCAGATCGGCCGCTGCCGCCTCGGCCTCTTTCAGCCGGGCACGGGCGGACATCGCCTCGTCCTCAAAGCGGCTGACGGCCAGCTTTGCCGCTTCCAGCTTGCCCCCGGCGATGGAGCGGTCGGCCTCGGCCGCGGCAGCGAAACGCGAATTGGCCACCGGTGGGGGCGGTCCTCGACGGAACGATGGAGAAGAGTCCTGATTGTTGTTGTCGCGAT
>JAFLCY010000121.1 GCA_017303485.1 Rhodobacterales bacterium | reverse complement strand
GAAGTGTCGCCTTCCTTGCCGACCGGCAGGGTGGTCACGGCAAACAGGTCCTTGACCGCCGAGTCGGCGCCATTGCCCAGGGTATAGGCATAGGGCCAGTTGCGCATGAAGACGGCATTGCCGGTCTGCCAGACGCCGCGGGATTCTTCTTCGCCGTAGGCCAGGACGCCACTGGGGCTGATTGTCCCGACCCAGGACTTCGCCATTTCCAGCGCTGCGACGGCGTTTTCGTTGTTGATCGAGATCGTGCCATCAGGCTCGACGATCTGGCCGCCGCCATAGGACTTGACCCATTCCAGCGCGTCGCAGGTCAGGCCCTCATAAGCGTTGCCCTGCCAGACGAAGCCCCACATGTCGGCTTTGCCCTCGGCGCGCTCGCCGTCCTGGATGATCTGAGCGGTTTCCGCCAGTTCGGCCCAGGTCTTCGGCGGGGTCTTGCCGTACTTTTCCAGAAGGTCCTTGCGGTAGTACAGCGCGGGGGCGTCGGTGAAGATCGGCAGTGCTACGAGCTTGCCGTTCACGGTCTGCGACTGGATGATCGAGGGGAAATGGGTCGGCGCGAGATCTTTGGCCGCCTCGGTCAGATCGACGAAGTGGTCGGCCAGCTGCGGTGCCCAGATCACGTCGGTCTGGTAGAGGTCGATGTCGGTCGCCCCGGCAGCAAGCCAGAGGCGATACTGGCCGAACTGGTCTGTGGTGGATGCCGGCATCGGAACAATGGTCACCGTATTGCCGGTGGCTTCTTCCCACGGCTTGACGATGGTCTTGAAGTCTTCGACCGCATTGCCGACAGCGCCGGACACATAGAAAAGCTCTTCAGCCATGACGGGAGCGCCGAGCACGGCAAGCATGGCTGCAGTTGCAGTCGCGCGGAATGCGCGACCTTTCATCATCATCATTGATCTTCCTCCCATTGGACGCCGTGCTGGCGTGCCATCTCCGTGGCAAAACGCGCGGACGAATCCGAAACGTTTCGGAAAAGATAGTCTCCAAAGCGCTTTCGGTCAACGATTCGATGCGCTTTGGGGCGGTCAGATTGCGGCGACCGAATTGCGCTCGATGAAGTCGTAGCTGCCGATGCGCTGCAACCCGGAGAGCGGTTTGCCCTCGATCGCCCCGGCCAGGCAGTCCGCCAGAGGCTCCCAGCTGTCGCGCAAGGGGGCCTTCGTCACCGTGAGCGCCGGAAAGAAGGCCGAGGCGCGCAAACCGGGCAGTTCATCATCATGCGCCACCACCGAGACATCGCCCGGCACCGAAACCTCCAGGGCCGCCAGCGCCTGATAGACCCCGCGCGCGAGGCGGACATTGCCGCATATGATGGCCGTGGGACGCGGAGCGGTGCCCGAGAAGAGACGGATGGTTTCGGTCAGGCCTGTCGCCTCGTCCATTTCGCCGTTGAGATGAAGATGGGGCAGGTCCTCGACCCCGCTTGCACGCAGGGCGCGACGATACCCCTTTTCGCGCGTCGCGACGTAGCACCGCCCTTCGACTCCGTTCAGAAAGGCGATGCGCCGGTGTCCCCGGGCGATCAGATGTGTGGTCAGGTCGACGGCAAGTTGCTCATTTTCAATGTCAAAGTAGGGATAGTCGATGGTCTTTCCACTGCGCCCATGCACCACAAAGGCGATGCCGGCCCTTTGCAGGAAGTCGATCCTCGGATCCTGGTCGAGAGGATTGATCAGGACAAAGCCATCCAGCATCGCCTTGCCGATAAGCCGTTGATAAACTGGCAGGGCGGGTTCCTGTTCGGCCATGATGTGCAGGACGAACTGCATCCCGCGACCGGAAAACTGGGCCGATAGCCCGGCGACAACCTCCAGGAAGATGCCGTCCTGGCCGATGTTGCGGTACTGCGGGACCACCAGTCCCACCATGCCCGACCGCCCCGAGACCAGTTTCCGGGCCGAGGCGTTGGGATGATAGTTCATCGCCCGCGCGGCTTCCTTCACGCGCAGACGTGTGTCCTCGCTGACGTCGGAATGGTCGTTCAAGGCCCGGCTGACCTGCGTGATCGACAGGTCAAGCGCCCGCGCGATGTCTTTCAATGTCGCCATCGTCCAAACCCCTTTGGAATGCATCCGAAACATTTCGGAAGCGAAAAGCAACGGAAATCTTGCGGGCTTGGAGCCTGTTGAAACCCGTCGCGCGACGGGGGCGGGAGGGGCCGGGCCCCCGAAATCCGACCCTTGCGGTAACTGCTTCCGGCATGGCAGCCTTGCCCGATGATGGACTGGCTTTCTCCCGAGGCCGCAACGGCGCTGGCCCTGTCGCTGCGTGTGTCCCTGGTGGCCGTGCTGGCAAGCCTGCCGATCGGCATTCTCGTGGCTCTCGTCCTGGCGCGGTGGCGGTTTCCGGGACACGGGCTGCTCAACGGGCTGGTGCATCTGCCGCTGATCCTGCCCCCGGTGGTGACAGGGTATCTGCTCCTTCTGACCTTTGGCCGAAAGGGCTGGGTCGGGGCGACGCTGTGGGACTGGTTCGGGTTTACCTTCGCGTTTCGCTGGACCGGCGCTGCCCTGGCGGCGGCAGTGATGGCCTTTCCGCTTCTGGTGCGGGCGATCCGGCTGGCGATCGAGGCGGTCGACCCGAAGCTGGAAGAGGCGGCGGCTACCCTCGGGGCCTCGCGGCCGATGGTGTTCCTGACGGTGACCCTGCCCTTGATCCTGCCCGGGGTCATTGCCGGTGCGGTTCTGGCTTTCGCCAAGGCGATGGGTGAATTCGGCGCGACGATCACCTTTGTCGCCAATATCCCCGGTGAGACGCAGACCCTGCCGACGGCGATCTACAGCTTCCTCCAGGTGCCGGGGGGAGACGGGCCCGCGCTGCGGCTGGTCGGGATTTCGGTCGCGGTGGCCATGCTGGCGCTGGTCCTGTCGGAAGTCCTTGCGCGCCGGGTTGCCAGACGGATTGCCGGACGATGACGCTGGAGATTCGCCTGAACCACGCTTTCGGCGACTTCCGGCTGGAGGTGGACCTTGCCCTGCCGGGCGGGCTGACTTGCCTGTTCGGGCGGTCCGGGTCGGGCAAGACCAGCATCGTGAACGCCGTCGCCGGGCTTTTGCGTCCAGCGAAGGCCCAGATCCTGCTGGACGGGGTGGCATTGCACGACCTGCCTCCGCACCGGCGTGACGTGGGCTATGTCTTTCAGGACGCCCGGCTTTTTCCGCATCTTACCGTAGCGGAGAACCTGGCCTATGGCCCACGGGTCCGCCGCCGCGAGGCCGAGGGGTTCGACCGCATCGTTTCCCTTCTGGGGATCGGCGGCCTGCTTGACCGGCGGCCGGGAACGCTTTCGGGGGGCGAGCGGCAGCGGGTGGCCATTGGCCGGGCCTTGCTCGCGCGACCGCGCCTTCTGCTGATGGACGAACCGCTTGCCGCGCTGGACGAGGCCCGCAAGGCGGAAATCCTGCCCTATGTCGAAGCCCTGCGTGACGAGATCGGCCTGCCCATCCTCTATGTCAGCCATTCCTTGCCGGAGGTGGCCCGGCTTGCCACCTCCATCGTGGTGATCGAGGCAGGGCGCGTGGTGGCCTTCGGGCCGACCGCTGCAATCCTTTCCGATCCGGAAACCGCGCCGCTCATGGGGCTGCGCGATGCGGGGGCCGTGCTGACGGCGAGGATTGAGGCGCAGGAGCCGGACGGGCTGACGCGCCTGACCACGGTGGCGGGGCCGCTCTGGCTGCCCCTGGTGCGTGGAGAGGCCGGGCGCGAGCTGCGGATCCGGATCGCGGCGCAGGATGTCATCCTGTCGCGGACCCGGCCTGAGGGGCTTTCGGCGCTGAACATTCTGGCAGGCCGCGTGGCCGCGTTGCACGAAGGGCACGGGCCCGGCGTCCTGGTGCGGCTGGATATGGGGGGCGAGTTCCTTCTGGCCCGGATCACCCGACGGTCCGCGCAGGCGCTGGCGCTTGCGCCGGGGGATCCGGTTCATGCCGTCGTGAAGTCCGTGGCGGTCGGACAGACCGATGTCGGGACCCGCCCGGACGGCATTTGACGGTCGCCCGATTCGCCAGTCCGGACTGGCCAAACCCTTCCCCAGCCCGGTTTTCTGGCCAATTTGCACAAAGCCGCGCAATTGCCTTCATCTTCGGTTGCAGACACGCATTGCGTCGTTGACAGGTCCACGGTCTGGGGGAGTAATCTCTGCGCATCAGGCGCGTGCCCGCCAGCCGACAAGGTCCTGTTACAGGGACTCTGCTACGGAAGGGCAGCGCGCGCCTGCACGAACCAGAAAACTCGGGGACAGCCCGCGCTCTGCCATCAACCAGGGAGACTAAACCGTGAAGAACAATTCCTCTGCCTTCAGCCGCCGCCGGTTCCTGCAAGGGTCCGCCGCAGGTGCGGGCATCCTCGCCGCTCCGGCGATCATCTCGTCGAAGGCGCTCGCCTCTTCGGGTGAAGTGAATTTCGTCGGCTGGGCGGGCTATCCCGCGCTGGCCGAAAAGGTGTTCCCGGCCTTCACCGCCGCGACCGGCATTACCGTCAACTTCAAGGAACTGCCCGACCAGGACACGATGTATGCCGAAGGCAAGGTCGCGCTGGAATCCGGTGGCATCGACGTGATGGAACCGACGATCGACCGCGTCGGCGCCTGGGATTCGAACGGCCTTCTGGGCGCATGGGACGAATCCAAGCTGGCGATGGACAACTATCTGCCCGGCCTGGCAGACGGCGCCGCCGGTGAGCGGTCGCGTCCGGGTGGCGCGCTGAAATACGTCCCGTCGAACTGGGGCACCGAGTCGCTGCTCGTCAACACGGCCAACGCCAAGCTGTCTGCGCCGCCGTCGCTGGGCGACCTGTTCAACCCGGAGAACCAGGCCGTCGTGCGTCCGCACTCGGCGCTGGCCGCGATGGGCCGCTGGCTGGACGCGACCGGCAAGCTGCCGCGTCCGTGGATGGACGGCTATTCCGACATGGGCGCCATGGCCGAGCTTTGGGACATCGCGCTGGCCGAGGCGATCAAGGCCAAGGGCAACGTGGTGCAGTGGTGGTCGGGCGAGAACGAGGCCAACGCCGGCTTCACCGCGAACGGCGCGACCGTGGGCCTGTGCTGGGATTCGACCGGCTACAACCTGCGCAACGACGGCTATGCCTATGTCGCCCCGGCCGAGGGCGCCTTCGCATGGCACCAGGGCTTCATCCTGATGAAGAACGCCACCAACACCGACCAGGCGCACGAGTTCGCCAAGTGGGTCTCGACCCCCGAAGGCGCTTCGGGCTGGGCTTCGGCCTTCTCGTCGAACCCGGTCGGCAAGGGCGCGTCTGACCTGATGAACCCGGATGTGGCCTCCTACTACCACGGCACCTTCAACGACGAGGCGCTGGCGAAACTGTGGTGGTGGCCCGACCAGT
Source organism: Rhodobacterales bacterium (assembly GCA_017303485.1). GTDB lineage: Bacteria > Pseudomonadota > Alphaproteobacteria > Rhodobacterales > Rhodobacteraceae > Tabrizicola. The sequence goes on along the minus strand of JAFLCY010000121.1, from coordinate 6,163 downwards.
CGGCCGATTTCCTCGCCAAGCGCGCGGAATACGCCGACAAGTACAAGGCCGCCTGATCAGGGCCGCCTGCCTGAGCGATTGACGAAAGGACGCCGGGCCCATTCGGGCTCGGCGTGCCTGTTTTGGGTCGCGGCAAGGCGGACTGGACTGAATGTCCGGGACGAACTGGCGATACCCATCGCAAGGGCCCGGCTGCCTGCTAGCCTGCAATAAAAACTAGCCTGCAATAAAAAAAGAAATGTCTCAGGGGGACCACGCGGCATGAGCGCGGGAATTGATCTGGAAAATGTGAGCTGCGACTTCGGCACCTTCCGGGCCGTTGACAATGCCAATGTGTCGATAAAGCCGGGGGAGTTCTTTTCCTTCCTCGGCCCGTCGGGTTGTGGCAAGACCACGATCCTTCGGATGGTCTCGGGCTTCATCGAGCCGACGCAAGGCGCGATCCGCATCGGCGGCAAGGACATGAAGGGCACAAGGCCGAACCAGCGCCCGACCGCGCTGATCTTCCAGAATCTCGCCCTTTTCCCGCTGATGCCGATCTGGGAGAACATCTCTTTCGGCCTGGAAGTGCGCGGCGTCGACAAGGCGGCGCGGCGGAAGAAGGCGGAAGACCTTTTGAAGCTGGTCGACCTGCCGGGAGCGGCGGACAAGATGGTCAGCCAGCTTTCGGGCGGGCAGAAGCAGCGGGTAGCGATTGCCCGGGCGCTGGCGGTGGAACCTTCGGTCATGCTGCTGGACGAACCTCTCTCGGCGCTGGACCTGAAGCTCCGCCAGCACATGCGGGCGGAACTGCGGGCGATCCAGAAGCGGACCGGCGTGACCTTCATCTACATCACTCATGACCAGGGCGAAGCGCTGGCGATGTCGGACCGGGTGGGTGTCATGTCTCAGGGCCGCATCCAGCAGATCGCCGCGCCACGCGACATCTACGACAATCCAGTGAATGGGTTCGTGGCGTCTTTCGTGGGCGAGAACAATATCTTCGAGGGCGAGGTCGGCCCGGTGGCGGAGGGGGTGGCCGCACTTGCCGGCCAACACGGCTCGTTCCGCGCCCGGATCACGCCCGAGGCGCAGGGCAAGGCGCCGAAGCTTTACGTCAGGCCCGAACACACCCGGCTGTCCAAGACCGCTGCCGCGGAGAACTCGGTCGAGATGGAGGTGACGGAAGTCGCCTTTGAGGGCGCCTTCATTTCGGTCCATGGCCAGGCGGCGGGCGGCAAGCGCATCTCGGCGGAAGTGAAGAATGATGGGGTGACGCAGGTTCCGGCGGTGGGCGAGAAGGTCTTTGCCACCTTCGACGCGTCCCGCGCGCTGCTTTTGCCCGACGCGAACGTCCGGGGGTAGGCCGATGGAGGATCTCATCCGCCGCTACGGCACCGGGCTTACCGCCGTCTTCTGCCTCTTGGTCGCCTTCTGGATTCTTGTGCTGGTGATCCTGCCGAACTTTGCCATGTTCGAGCAAAGCTTCCGGCCCTATCTGCCGGTGGTCGACATCGGCGGGCCGAAGGATGTCTACACCTTCGCCAATTACGGCAAGATCTTTGACAACCCGGTCGAGACCACCTGGTTCGGCATCCCGATAACGGTCCCGATCCACGTCAACACCTTCCTGCAGACGGTGTTCTATTCGGCTCTGGTCACCTTGCTGACGCTGATCTTCGCCTATCCGCTGGCCTATTTCCTTGCCAAGATCGCCAGCCCGCGGTCTATCCCGACGCTGCTTCTGCTGCTCTTCATCCCGATGTGGGTCTCCGAGGCGCTGCGGGCCTTTGCCTGGTATATCATCCTGACCTTCAACGGCCCGCTGAATGCCCTTCTGAAAGCACTGGGGATCATTGATCAGGGCATACGCTGGCAGAACGGGGTCGTCACGTCCTACGATGCGATCGTGATCGTGCTGACCTATTGCTACGTCCTTTTCATGCTGTTCCCGATCTACACCGCGATCACCTCGCTGGACACCAACCAGATCGAGGCGGCCGAGGATCTGGGCTCGCCCTGGTGGCGGACGCACTGGCGCGTCGTAATCCCGCATGCGAAACCCGGCATCGCGTCCGGCTGCGTGATGGTCTTCATGCTCTCTGCCGGGTCGCTGCTGGTGCCCACCGTTGTGGGGTCCACCAAGGCAAACTGGTTCCCGCAGACGATCTACACCTGGTTCAACGATGCGCTCGACTGGAACACCGGTGCGGCCTATTCGATGATATTCCTGCTGGTCTGCATCTTCTTCGTGATCCTTGCGATGCGGGTCTTCAAGGTCAAGCTGTCGGATATCGCCAAATGAGCCGGAACCGCGCAATCCTCGGGCAGATCTATTTCGCCCTCTTCATCCTCTATCTTCTGGTCCCGCTGGTCGTGATGGCGGGGGCGGCGTTCAACGACAGCAAGTTGCCGACCGTCGCGCCCTGGAAAGGGTTCACCTGGGTCTGGTTCAGCGAGCTTTGGGCCGACCAGACGATGTGGGGGGCCTTCCTGAACTCGATCCTCGTGGCACTGGCCGTGGTGGCGCTGGCGGTGCCGATCGGGACTGCGGCGGCGATCCTCCTGAACTCGATCTCGGGCCGGGTCCGCGCCTCGCTCTACGGGTTCATGGTCGCGCCCGTGTTGGCCCCGGGTCTTGTGATCGGCATCTCGACCGTCCTGTTCTGGAACCAGCTTGGCCGGTCGGTCGGGGCGAGTGATTTCTTCCTGTTCGGCCGTGGCCTGCACCTGTCGGCGCTGGGTCAGGTGAGCTACATTTCGGCCTATGTGATGCTTCTGGTTCTGGCGCGGCTGCAAAGCTTCGATCCGGGGCTGGAGGAGGCCGCGCTGGACCTGGGGGCGAACCACGGCCAGGTGTTGCGGCGCATCCTTCTGCCGCATCTCTATCCGGCCATCGCGGCTTCGGCGGCCATCGCCTTCTTCCAGTCGATCGAGAACTTCAACGTCACGCTCTTCACCAAGGCGAATGCGACGACGCTGACGGTCTATGTCTTCAGTCAGGTCCGGTCCGGCATCACGCCAAAGATCAACGCTCTGGCCTTCCTGTTGATCCTGCTGACCCTGACCCTTGCGCTGGTCTACGAGATCATCCGCCGGCGGCGCGCCCGGGTCGAGGCCGAGCGCGAGGCCGAGGCGCGGCGGGCGGAAGAGGCGATGCTCTGACGGACTGCTCGTCGATGACTTCGTCTTCTCCTCGCAGACAGTCAGCGAGGAGAAGACGAAGTCGAACGACGAGCGGCCCGATCAGGAAGAAGGCCCGTGGCGCGGGTCCGCGCCTCACAGCCCCTTCAACAGCGCCTCGCACAGGGGCGAATCCGGTCGGGCCAGCCCGTCGATCACCGAAAAATGGTGGTGGCCGGGATCGGTCGTCCAGGGGCAGCCCCATTCCTCGGACAGGGTCCGCGCCTGCGACAGGAAGGCTGGCCGCTCTTCCGCCCCGACCCAGACATGCGCCGTGACGCCGTCCCGCAAGGGGTGCCGAGCAGGGCTTTCCGCCGCCGCCTCGCTCGCGGTGATCTTCAGCGTCGCATTCATCTCGGTCGCCATCAGCGGACCGAGTTCGGCGAGTGGTGAGATCGGCACCACCCGCGCGACAGGGACCGCAATGTCGGCATTGCCCATCCGGGCGGAAAGATGCCCCCCGGCGGAATGCCCGGTGACCACCATCGGCCCCGGCACGCGGGTGCCGACAAACCAGCAGGCCCGGGCGATCTCGGCCGTGATCTCGGCCAGTCGCGCGGCGGGGGCCAGGGTATAGCTGGGCATCGCCACCGCAAATCCCCGCGCCAGCGGCCCCGCCGCCAGATGCGACCAGTGCGCCTTGGAAAAGAGGTGCCAGTAGCCGCCATGGACGAAGACCACCACGCCCTTCGGCGGTCCTTCCGGCAGGAACAGGTCAAGCTCTTCGCGCGGGTCGCTGCCATAGGCGAGGTCAAGTTCGGCGCGGCGGCCGAGAGACTGACGGAACGCCGCTGCCTCCCGCGTCCAGCGCGGCGGGTAGGCGTCGGCCCCGGGGATGAACGCGCCGTTGGCATAGTCGCGGTCGGGGTCGGGCCAGCGGTAGGGCGGATGGGAGGGCACGTCGAAACTCCGATGGGATCAGCGGCAGGTTGCGACGGGCGCGGGGTGCTGCGCAAGAGGTGGCGGGCTTTCCTTGCGCGGACCCGGGAAGCCGGGCATACCCTTGGAAAGAGGGAAAAGGGGAGGGGCGAGGATGCTGAAGGGGATCGACAACCGGCTGAATGCCGAGGTCCTGGGATGCTTGCGCGCGATGGGCCATGGCGATTGCCTGGTCGTGGTCGACACCAATTTCCCGGCAGATTCGGTGGCCCGCGCGACCACGACTGGCAAGCTCTTGCGGATGGAAAACCTGTCCGCCGCCGAGGCGGTGAATGCGATCCTGTCGGTCCTGCCCCTCGACACCTTCGTCGAGGATTTCGCGGGCCGGATGGAAGTCGTCGGCAAGCCAGGTGAAGTGCCACCGGTGCAGGTCGAGGTTCAGGCCGAGGTCGACCATGCCGAGGGCCGGTCCCGCCCGCTGCCCGGCATCGAGCGCTTCGCCTTCTACGACATGGCAAAGGCCGCCTATGCGGTGGTCCAGACCGGCGAGCGGCGGTTCTACGGCTGCTTCATGTTGCGCAAGGGCGTGATCCCTCTGGAGGCCTGAGATGAAACCCGTCGTTGTTCTCGGCATCTTCAACGCCGACACCTCCTACCGCGCCGAGCGTCTGCCGAAGATCGGCGAGACGATCCTGGGCCAGAATTTCGTGCTGGGACCGGGGGGCAAGGGCTCGAACCAGGCCGTCGCGGCGGCGAAGGCGGGCGGGCGGACGCATTTCATCACGCGGCTCGGGGCCGATGATTTCGCCAAGGTTGCGCGCGCGACATGGGAGCCGGCCGGGGTGATCCCGGAGGTGACGGTGGATGCTGACAGCCACACGGGGGCGGCCTTCATCTTCCTCGAGGCTGCGACGGGGAACAACGCGATCATCGTCGCGTCCGGCGCGGGGGGGCGGATCGCGCCCGAAGACCTTGATGCGCGGGCTGACCTGATCCGCAGTGCGGCGGTCTTCGTGACCCAGCTGGAACAGCCGATCCCCGCCGCGCACCGGGGGCTTGAGATCGCCCGGGCCGCCGGGGTCACGACGATCCTGAACCCTGCCCCCGCCGCCGCGCTGGATGATGCGATGCTGGCCCTGTGCGACTACATCACCCCGAACGAGACCGAGGCCGAAACGCTGACCGGCCTGCCGGTGAACAGTCTTGCCGAGGCCGAACAGGCGGCGGATGCGCTTTTGGCGCGGGGGGTGGGCGCGGTGGTCATCACGCTTGGCTCGAAGGGTGCGCTTTACCGCGACCGGAGCCGTTCGGTGCATGTTCCGGTGATCAGCGCCGGGCCGGTGGTGGAAACCACGGGCGCGGGTGATGCCTTCAACGGCGGCTTCGCGGTGGCATTGTCCGAGGGCCGCGACGTGGTGGCGGCGGTGCGCTTCGGCTGCGCCACGGCCGGGATTTCGGTGACCCGGGCCGGCGCCGCCCCCGCGATGCCGACGCGGGCGGAAATCGACGCGCTCTTGGCCCGCAGCTAGCCTGTCATCTGTCTGTTACAAATCCTTCGCATATGCGTCACCATGGCGTCCTAAAGCGGCGGCATGGACGGCGCGGAGCAGGCGATGGACGACATGCGTGGGGTGGACCCCGGACTTCAGGCTGCGACCGCGAAGATCGCGGCGCGCGATGTGCAGGTGCATTACGGCACCAACCACGCGCTGAAGGATGTGACTGTCGACATCCTCGACCGCGCGGTGACCGCCTTCATCGGGCCTTCCGGCTGCGGAAAGTCGACCTTCCTGCGCTGCCTGAACCGGATGAACGACACCGTCGCCTCGGCCCGGGTCACGGGGCGCATCACGCTCGACGGTGAAGACATCTACGACCCCCGCGTCGATCCGGTGCAGTTGCGGGCCCGCGTCGGCATGGTGTTCCAGAAGCCGAACCCCTTCCCGAAGTCGATCTACGACAACGTGGCCTACGGGCCGAAGATCCACGGCCTGACCCGCTCGAAGGCCGAGCTGGACGCGGTGGTCGAAGCCTCCCTGCGCAAGGCGGCACTCTGGGGCGAGGTGAAGGACCGGCTGGACGCGCCGGGGACCGGGCTTTCGGGCGGCCAGCAACAGCGGCT
>JAFLCY010000120.1 GCA_017303485.1 Rhodobacterales bacterium | reverse complement strand
GCCGAAGGAGATGAGGGCGACCGGCACCTCGTGCCAGGGCCGGACCATCGATCCGAACATGCCGCCCGTCAGGCGATTCCAGTCGAGGAAGATGCGGCCGCGGGTCAGGAGGGTTTCCTCGGCCATGACGTAAAGCACCAGGTCGAAGGTGCGGGGGTCGGGGCGGGCGGCGGGGTCGTAGAGGGTGACGTCGAAGCCCTCGGCCCGCAAGAGGTCGGGGAAGACCATCGGCGTGCCCTCGCCGTGCAGGGGCGTCACGATCCCGGTGGTATAGACCAGCACCCTCCGGTGGCGGTCGGGCGAGAGCGGAAGGATGCCCTGCACGTCCTTCACCAGCGTCGGGGCGCGGGCGGTGATCGTCCGGGCCACCGCTGCATTGTCCGGGTCGAACAGCTTTGAGCGATCCGCCGGGGCCTTGCCGTCCTTGTGCAGCCCAAGCGCCGCTTTCAGGCCCAGCACCCGCAGCATGGCCTCGTCCAGCCGTTCCGGCGTGATCCGGCCATCGGCCAGTGCGGCCTCGATCCGGGCGATGTCGGCTTCGGGCTCGTCAGAGAAGAGGATGATGTCGCAGCCGGAGGAAACCAGTTCGGGCAGCGTTTCGTCGCGATGCGCCCAGGCGCCAAGTCCGGCCATCGGGGTCGCGTCCGAGACGATGAGGCCGTTGAAGCCAAGCTCGCCACGCAGGAGAGTCTGGTTGAGGAGATGCGAGGTGGAGGCTGGGCGGTAGGCCTCGATCCCCGCAGCGGGGTCATGGGCCAGCACATAGGCCGGGAAGGCGATATGGGCGGACATGACGGAGAGGACGCCTGCCTCGATGGCGGCCCGGTAGAGGGCGCCGTGGGTGGCGTGCCAGTCCGCGACGGAAAGCGGGATATGCGTGGTGACAAGGTGCTGGTCGCGGTCATCGTGGCCTTCGCCCGGCCAGTGCTTGACCGTCGCCGCCACGCCACTCGCCTGCAGGCCCCGGATATGGGCCAGCGCGTGGGCGCGGATGCGGTCAGGGTCGGAGCCGAGGCCGCGGGTCGCCACGATGGGCGAGCGGAAGAGGGCGTTGATGTCGATGACGGGCGTGAAGGACCAGTTCACCCCCGCGGCCCGCGCCTCGGTGGCCATGATCCGGGCGATGCTGGCCGAGGCCTGTAGGTCATCCACCGCCGCCAGTGCCAGGGGGTTCGGCACCTCGGTCCCGAAAGGCGGGCTCATCCGGCTGCCTTCCAGGTCGGCGCTGACCAGATAGGGGATCGCGGCAGCCCCGCGCAGGGCGTCGAGCGTGTCCAGTTCCGCCTGCGCGTCGGGGCCGAAGAACTTGGTGATCCCGGCGGGGGCGAGGGCGGTGATGCGGTCGACCACCTCGGGCCCGGTGCCAAAGCAGATGTGGACGAAAAGCTGCCGCACCTTGGCCGCCCGGTCCATCCCGGAGAGGGTGCTGCGCACCCAGTCGCGGGCGGAGGCGTCCAGGTTGAAAGGCGCGGCGGAAAGGATGCGGTCGATTTGGTCCATGAACCTGCCTTGTCCTGGTTACTGCGCCGCGATTTCGCGGCCTGCCGAGACGAGGATCGCCTCGGTCACTTCCGACAGCGCCAGCGCCGCGGCGCCATGCGCCCAAAGGAGGTCGCCCCAGGCGTGGATCTCGATCGGCGGGCGGGGGCGGCCGGTGTTGATGGCAAGGTTGTCCATCTCGGACAGGGTTTCGGCAGCGTAGAGGTAGTCGTAGCGCATCCGCTCGCCCGACAGGATGATCAGCGAGGGGTCAAAGAGGTTGACCACGTTCGACAGGCCCACCGCCAGAAACCGCCCGGCGCGGCGGAAGATCGACTTTGCCGTCGCGTTCCCGGCCTTGGCATGGTCGTAAAGGCTTTCCAGCAGCACGTTGATCGGCTGGCTTTCCTTGTGCCCCCAGTTCAGCGCCGTGGTCGCCTCACGCGCCAGCGCGTAGTCGGCGACATAGGCCTCAAGGCAGCCGCGCTGGCCGCAGCGGCAGAGCGCGCCGTCAAGCTGCACCTTCATGTGGCCCAGCTCCATCCCCACCCGCTGCGCGCCACGGTAGATGCGGTGGTTCATCACGAAGCCCATGCCGACGCCATGCTCGATGGTGACGACGGCAAAATCCGACAAGCTGCGCCCGGCGCCGAACCACAACTCGGCCAGGGCGACCAGATTGGCGTCGTTGTCGACATAGACCGGCAGGCCGAGGCGCGCAGTCGCAGCCTCGGCGATGGGGACGGATCGCTCGGCCAGGATCGAGGACCAGAACACCATGCCCTCGGCGCAGTCGACAAAGCCGGGCAGGCCGATGCCTATGGCCGAAAGGTCCGAACGTTCGACCCCGGCCTTGACGCAGACCCGGTCCAGCAGCACCTCGATCACGCCAAGGATCTCGGGCAGGGACATCGGCCCGGGATGGCGCGGGATGGAGTCATCGGCGATCAGCCTGCCTGCGAAATCGACGATCACCGCGGTATGTTCACGGTCTGAGAGCTTCATCCCCGCCACCCGGTGCGCCTGGGCGCGGACGCCAAGGGCCACGGCAGGGCGACCGCGTCCGGCCTCGTTGTCGCGGGGCGCGGCGACCTCTTCGATGAGACCGGCCTCGATCAGTTCCGAGGAGATCGTGGTGACCGAGGCGGGGCTGACGCCAAGGTCCTTGGCCAGTTGCACCCGGGGAATGAGCCCCGCCGCGCGGACCAGTTCGAACACCTGCTGCCGCAGCGGGCGTTGCGATTCGGTCAGGGGAGGAATCAGCGGGCCGACTCCCCTGTGCCCGTCGCCTGCCTCCGTCCGGATTTTCTTCGGCGTCATTTCTTTGTTCTCCGAAGAAAATCCGGGAGGTTCCGGGCGATTTTCATCTGCAGAATGCTGCAAGGCAGCAAAATTCAGCCCTCCCCTATAGGGGGACAAGCATTCACCAGCAGTTTTATTTTGACAACTGAAATTATTAACGGCATTTTTCCCGCGTTCCGGCGAATCTGCCGGGCCGGCCATCTGCTGGCCGACACACTAGGGAGGTTACATATGCGTACCGCAATTCTCGCCGCCATCGTGGCGGTGACCGGCTTCTCGTCGGCCGCGCTGGCCGAAGGCAAGAAGATCGGTGTTTCCTGGGCCCAGTTCCAGGAAGAGCGCTGGAAGATCGACGAAGCCGCCATGAAGGCCGCCATCGAAGCCGCTGGCAACGAATATGTCTCGGCTGACGCTCAGGCCTCGGCGGAGAAGCAGCTCAGCGACATCGATGCGCTGATCGCGCAGGGTGTGGACGCGCTGGTCATCAACGCCTGGGACAAGGACGCCATCGGGCCGGCCATCGAGAAGGCCGCCGCGGAAGGCATCCCGGTCGTGGGCTATGACCGCCTGATCGAGGACAACCGCACCTTCTACCTGACCTTCGACAACGTCGGCGTGGGCCGGATCATTGCGGAAGAAGTCATGAAGGTGAAACCCGATGGCAACTACGCCATCATCCTGGGCGACCCGGGCGATCCGAACACCGGCTTCCTGCGTCAGGGCATGGAAGAAGTGATCGGCGAGGCGGTGAAGGCCGGGACGATCAAGATCGTCGGCGAAGCGAACTCGGACGGCTGGAAGCCCGAGAACGCCCAGAAGAACATGGAGCAGATCCTGACCGCCAACAACAACGCGGTTGACGCTGTCCTGTCGGAAAACGACGGCATGGCCGGTGGCGCTGCTGCGGCGCTGGCGGCGCAGGGCCTGAACGTTCCGCTGGGTGGCCAAGATGGCGACATGGCGGCGATCAACCGCGTGGCGCGCGGCACCCAGACCGTGTCGGTCTGGAAGAACGCGCAGGATCTTGGCAAGGCCGCCGGCGAAATCGCCTCGGCGATGGCTGACGGCACGGCGATCGACGCCATCCCGGGCGCGACCAAGTTCTCGGGTGGCGAGAAGGGCGTGGAGATGAACGCCATCCTGCTGACCCCGACCCCGATCACCAAGGACACGCTGAACCTGGCGATCGATGCGGGCCACATCACCAAGGAAGCCGCCTGCGAAGGCGCGATGGAAGGCGTCGCCGCCTGCCAGTGACCTAGGCTGATCTCCGGCGCCGTCCCAGGGGCGGCGCCGACCCTTCTCCTGGCTGGTCCGCCGCCCGGTACCCGGGTGAGACTGACGCGCAAGGTCGCGCAAGGCACCGGCACGGCCCCTTCCCCTCTCAGGCTGGACGAGGACATGACCGACACATCCCACTCTCCGACAACCCGGGCACCCAGCGAAGGCGGGTTCACCCGTTTCCTGCGCGCGACCGAAATCGACCCGCGCCTCCTGGGCATGGTCGGTGCCTTGCTGTTGATCTGGCTTGCCTTCGAGGCCTATTCGACCTTCGTCCTCGGACGCCCCTCGATGCTGCTGGGCGCGAGCCAGGCCGAGGCGAACGGCTTCCTTACCCCGCGCAACCTGTGGAACCTGTCGGTCCAGACCGCCTATATCGGCATCATGGCGACGGGAATGGTGCTGGTCATCATCACCCGCAACATCGACCTGTCGGTCGGCTCGATCATGGGCATGGTGGGCATGTACATGGGCCTGTTGCAGATCAGCTACCTGACGCCGGCCTTGGGTCTGGGGCATCCGTCGATCTGGATCATCACGGTGATCTTCGGCATCGCCATGGGCGCGCTGATCGGGGCCTTCCAGGGTGTGCTGATCGCCTTCCTTGGCATTCCGGCCTTCATTGTTACCCTCGGCGGCCTGCTGGTCTGGCGCGGCGCGGCATTCCTTGTCGCGGGTGGCAAGACCATCGCACCGCTGGATGACCGCTTCTCGCTGATTGGCGGCGGGTCGTTCGGGGCGCTTGGCAAGACCGGAAGCTGGATCTTCGCGGTCATCGCCTGCGCCTTTGTCGTCTGGGCGTTCCTCAACGGTCGGAATGCCCGCAAGAGGCACGGCTTCGCTCTGCGCCCGGTCTGGGCCGAGACCTTCGTGATCGGACTGGTCTGCGCGGCCATCCTTGGCGCGACGGCTATCGTCAATTCCTATGTCTGGCCGACGGGCAATATCCAGAAATACTATGCCAGCATGGGGCAAGAGATTCCCGCCTGTGCCGAGAGGGGCGGAGACATCTATTCCGACGTCTGCGCCAGCTTCGGCCACGGCTTTGCCTATCCCGTGCTGATCATGATCGTCGTGGCAATCGGCATGACCATCCTGATGACCCGCACCCGGTTCGGCCGCTATGTCTTTGCCATCGGCGGCAACCCGGAAGCGGCGGCGCTGTCGGGCATCAACACCCGCGCCATGACGGTGAAGATCTTCACCCTGATGGGCGCGCTCGCCGGTGTCGCCGCCGTCATCGGCGCGGCCCGTCAGAACAGCGCCACCAACGCGATGGGCAACCTTGACGAGCTTTACGTCATCGCGGCCGCGGTCGTCGGCGGCACTTCTCTGGCGGGGGGTGTCGGCACGATCTATGGCGCGATCATCGGCGCGCTGATCCTGACCTCCCTGCAGACCGGCATGGTTCTGATCGGCTTCGGCGACGGGTCCTACCAGCGGATCGTCATCGGCATCGCGCTGGTCTTGGCGGTCTGGCTCGACATCGTTTACCGCAAACGCATCAAGTGAGGGGATAGGACAATGGTAGACAGAACCGGAACCCCGCTTGTCGAACTGCGCGACATCTCGATTTCCTTCGGGGGGATCAAGGCCGTGGACCACGTCACCGTGGACCTTTTCCCTGGCGAGGTCGTGGGCCTTCTCGGCCACAACGGCGCGGGCAAGTCGACGCTGATCAAGTGCCTGTCGGGTGCCTACAAGAAGGACAGCGGGCAGATCCTGATCAACGGGCGCGAGGTCGAGATCACCGATCCCCGCGATGCCCGCGCCCAGAACATCGAGACGATCTACCAGACACTTGCGCTGGCCGACAACCTCGACGCCGCCTCGAACCTGTTCCTCGGGCGCGAGCTGGTGAATGCCTTCGGCTTCGTGGACGAATCGAAGATGGAGGCCGAGACGCGGAAGATCATGGGGCGGCTGAACCCGAACTTCCGCAAGTTCAACGTGCCGGTGAACGCCCTGTCCGGCGGTCAGCGCCAGTCGGTCGCCATCGCGCGCGCGGTCTATTTCAACGCCAAGATCCTGATCATGGATGAACCGACCGCCGCGCTTGGCCCGCACGAGACGCAGATGGTGGCCGAGCTGATCCAGGAGTTGAAGGCGCAGGGCCTGGGGATCTTCCTGATCGAGCATGACATCCACAATGTCATGAAGCTGTGCGACCGGGCCAGCGTGATGAAGAATGGCCAGTTGGTCGGAACGGTGAACGTGAACGAGGTCACTGATGACGACATCCTCGGCATGATCATCCTTGGCAAGAAACCCGCGCATCTGGCCGCGTGATGTATATCGGGCTGGATCTCGGGACGTCGGGCCTGAAGGGCGTCCTGATCGGCGAGGACCAGACGGTCCTTGCCGAGGCCACGGCGCCCCTGACCGTGCAGCGCCCGGCCGAGGGGTGGAGCGAGCAGGCGCCGTCCGACTGGATCAATGCGGCGGAAACGGTGTTCGACCGGCTGGCGGCGCAGGAGCCGCTGGGGCAGGTGCGCGGTATCGGGCTTTCCGGCCACATGCATGGCGCGACGCTGCTGGACGCGCGGGACGAGGTGCTGCGGCCCTGCATCCTGTGGAACGACACCCGCAGCCACGAGGAAGCCGCCGAACTGGACGGCGACCCGATGTTCCGCCGCCTGACCGGCAACATCGTCTTCCCGGGCTTCACCGCGCCCAAGCTTCTGTGGGTCGCGCGGCATGAACCCGGAATCCGCGACCGGGTGGCCAAGGTGCTGTTGCCGAAGGACTACCTGCGGCTCTGGCTGACCGGCGAGCATGTCGGCGAGATGTCGGATGCTGCGGGGACCTCGTGGCTGGACACGGGCAAGCGCGACTGGTCGGATGACCTTTTGAAAGCCACTGGCCTTGACCGCAGCCAGATGCCCAGCCTTGTCGAGGGGTCGGAAGTCTCAGGCCATCTGCGCGAGGCGCTGTCGGTGCGCTGGGGCCTGCCGAAGGGCGTGGTGGTGGCGGGCGGCGGCGGCGACAATGCGGCCTCGGGCGTGGGTGTCGGGGTGGTACGGGCGGGCGAGGCCTTCGTCTCGCTCGGCACCTCGGGGGTGCTGTTCGCCGCCAATGACGGCTACCAGCCGGATCCGGACACCGCCGTCCATACCTTCTGCCACGCCCTGCCGGACACCTGGCACCAGATGGGCGTGATCCTTGCCGCGTCGGACGCGCTGAACTGGTACGCGGCACTTGTGGGTGCCGATGCCGCACGGCTGACCGGCGAGCTGGGCGAGTTGCAAGCCCCTGGCAAGACCCTGTTCCTGCCCTATCTCGGCGGCGAGCGGACGCCCTTGAACTCGGCCTCCGTCCGCGGGGCCTTCACCGGCCTTGAACATGCCACCGACCGCAAGGCCGCCACCCGCGCGGTGCTGGAGGGCGTGACCTTTGCCATCCGCGACAGCCGCGATGCGCTGGCCGCCACCGGGACGAAGCTGGAGAACCTGCTCGCCGTCGGCGGTGGCTCGCGCTCGGACTACTGGCTGCGGCTGATCGCCTCTGCGCTGGACTGCCCGGTGCAGCTTCCCGTCGCGGGGGATTTCGGCGGCGCCTTCGGGGCCGCGCGGCTGGCGCTGATGGCCGCGACCGGGGCGGGCGCGGAAGTCGCTACCCTGCCGCCAATTGCCCGGGTGATCGAGCCCGACCCTTCCCTGACCGGCGCCTTCGATGCGGGCCATGCCCGCTTCCGCGCCGCGCAATCCGCCATCAAGGACCTGAAATGACCGATTTCTTCAAAGGCATCCCGCAGATCAAGTACGAAGGCCCGGAGTCCCGGAACGAATTCGCCTTCCGCCACTACAACCCGGACGAGGTGATCCTCGGCAAGCGTCTGGAGGATCACCTCCGCTTTGCCGTCGCCTACTGGCACAGCTTTGCCTGGCCGGGTGGCGACCCGTTCGGCGGCCAGACCTTCGAGCGGCCCTGGTTCGGCGACGGCATGGCCAAGGCGAAGCTGAAGGCCGATGTGGCTTTCGAGATGTTCGATATCCTAGGCCAGCCGTTCTACTGCTTTCACGACGCCGACATGCGCCCCGAGGGTGCCAACTTCTCGGAATCACTGAAGAACCTGAACGAAGTCGCGGATTACATCGCGGAGAAGCAGGCCACCCACAAAGCCAAGCTGCTTTGGGGCACGTCGAACCTGTTCAGCCATCGGCGCTGGATGTCGGGCGCGGCGACCAACCCCGACCCGGATGTCTATGCCTATGCCGCCGCGACGGTGAAGGCGAACATGGACGTGACGCACCGGCTGGGCGGGCAGAACTACGTCCTCTGGGGCGGGCGCGAGGGTTATGAGACCCTGCTGAATACCGACCTCAAGGCGGAACGCGCCCATGCCGGCCGCTTCCTGCAGCAGGTGGTGGAGTACAAGCACAAGATCGGCTTCAAGGGCGCGATCCTGATCGAGCCGAAGCCGCAGGAACCCTCGAAGCACCAGTACGATTACGACGTCGCGACGGTCTACGGCTTCCTGAAGGAGTTCGGGCTGGAGAAGGAAGTCCAGACCAACATCGAGCAGGGCCATGCGATCCTTGCCGGGCATAGCTTTGAGCATGAGATCGGACTTGCCGCCGCTCTGGGAATATTCGGCTCGATCGACATGAACCGGAACGATTACCAGTCCGGCTGGGATACCGACCAGTTCCCGAACAACCATGCCGAAAAGGCGGTGGCCTTCTACGAGATCCTGAAGGCGGGCGGCTTCACCACCGGCGGCGTGAACTTCGACGCCAAGCTCCGGCGGCAATCGCTGGACCCGGAGGACCTGATCCTCGCCCATGTCGGCGGCATGGACACCTGCGCCCGCGCGCTGAAAGCGGCGGCGGCGCTGATGGAAAGCGGTGAGATGGAGGCAGCCGTCAAGGCGCGCTATTCGGGCTGGGAGAGCCCGGCCGCGCAGGCGATGCTGAAGGGCTCGCTTGAGCAGGCGGCGGCGCGCGTCACTGCCGAGAAGATCGAGCCGCAGCCGAAATCCGGGCGGCAGGAGCGGCTGGAGAACCTGTGGAACCGCTACATCTGACGGGGGCTTCTCGTTCGACTTCGTCTCCTCGTCTCTTGGGCGCGGCGAGGAGGAATGAAGGTCCCGACGAGCGGTTCAGTCGCCCCCGGCCAACAGCGCGGCGAGTCCCTGCGGATAGTCGGGATACAGGAGCTTCACCCCAAGCTCATCCTTGATCCGGTCGTTCCGCACCTTCTTCGATTCATTGTAGAACCCCCGCGCCATCGGGGTCATCGTCGGTTCCACTTCGGCGAAGGTCACAGCAGGCGGCTCGGGCAGGTTGAGGAGGCGCGCGGCATAGCCGATCACTTCTTCGGGCGGGCAGGGGTTGTCGTCGCAGACATTGTAGGCGGCACCGGGGTTGGGCCGGCGCATCGACGCCTCCAGCACCTGAGCGATGTCGTCGACATGGATGCGGCTGAACACCTGGCCCGGCTTGATGATCCGCCGGGCGGTGCCGTCGCGCAGCTTCTGGAACGGCCCCCGCCCCGGCCCGTAGATGCCCGCAAGGCGGAAGACATGCACCGGCAGGCCGGTCGCCTGCCACTGGGCTTCCGCCAGCACCCGCTGCCGCCCGCGGTCGGATTGCGGGGTCAGCGGTGTCGCCTCGTCCACCCAGCCGCCGTCATGGTCGCCATAGACCCCGGTGGTGGAGAGATAGCCGACCCATCCCGCCTTCGACCGCGCGATGTCCGGTACGGCGCGCAGGAACGGATCGCCCTGCGCGTCCGGGGCGGCAGAGCAGAGGATATGCGTTGCCTCAGCCAGCGCGGGGGCCAGATCGGCGGGCCAGAGCAGGGGCTCCACCCCCTCGGCGCGGAAGGCTTCGGCTTTGGCCGGGTTGCGGGTGGTGCCGATGACGCGCCAGCCTTTGGCGACAAGATGGCGGGCGAGGGCGCGGGCGGAATAGCCGTGGCCAAGGGAGAGAAGCGTGGACATGGCGCGACTATCGCGGGAAGGCGATCGGGCCTCAAGCCATGAACTGGCGGCCTGCGACAATCGGACCAAACTTGATTTGCAGGCGGCCCGGCGTATCCTGTTCCTTTCACAATTTGGGATGGATTTCGCATGTCTGTCACATTTGCATTGAAGTGGGATCTGGACCGCACGACCAACCAGCTGATCCGGGTCAACAACATGCCTTTCGGCTTTCCCCAGGCGCGCGCGGTTCTCCGGGCGGCCCTGGCCCTGCCGGGCGGAGGAAGCCTGAGACAGTGGATGGACCAGCATGTGGCGCGGGTGATCAACGGTCCGCACCGGTCAAATGACGGCAGGCTTCACATGACGGTGCTGTGCAGGAATGCCCAGGGCGGCGAAAGCTGCTTCCACGTCTATGTGTCCAGACAGGGCAATGCCTCGGGGGTGGAGGCGGAACCGACCTGGAAGATCAAGGGCCATGCGCTTGACGATCCGACTGCGCCGGCGATTGCGAATTCCGCCGCCCTGTAACCCGGCCAAGCCCGACGGCTGTTCCGCTGTCGATATGTCATGAAGCTGTCACTTGCTCCTGAACGGGGGAATCGGCTTATATGCCGGATCATCTTTCAGGACCCACAATGGACGACCTTCAGACCTCTATCCTTACCCCCGACGCCCCGCCGCCGGAGAGCTTTACCAGCGCCGCGGCAGCTGTCGACCGGCTTGAGTTGCTTTACACCCAGGCCACCCGGTTCCTGTCCGAGCAGTTCCTGCGCACGGTGGTCACCGGCAATCCCGGCCGTCGCATCCGCGCCTTCTACCCGGAAATCCGCATCACCATTTCCAGCTTCGACAAGGTCGATACGCGCCTTGCCTTCGGCCATGTCTCGGCGCCCGGCACCTATGCCACCACGGTCACGCGGCCGGACCTTTTCCGGAACTACCTGATCCAGCAGATCGAGCTACTGGTCCGCAATCACGGCGTTTCGGTCAATGTGGGCCTGTCGGACACGCCGATGCCGGTGCATTTCGCCGTTTCGGGCAGCGAGGTCGCGATCCCGCAGGAAGGGGTGATGGATTTCAGCCTGCGCGACGTGTTCGACGTGCCGGACCTGGTCACGACGAACGACGACATCGTAAACGGGGTGATGACGCGCTATGACGACGGCTCGGCGCCTTTGGCCCCGTTCACGGCGCAAAGGGTGGACTATTCGCTGGCCCGCCTTGCGCATTACACCGCGACCGACCCCACGCATTTCCAGAACCATGTCCTTTTCACCAACTACCAGTTCTATGTCGACGAGTTCGAGGCCTATGCCCGGGCGGTGCTGGGTGACCGCGCCTCGGGCTACACGGCCTTCGTCGCCACCGGGAACCAGATCATCGAGGCCGTCGGCCCCAGCCAGGGTCGCCCCGTGGTCGTGATCGGCGAACGCGGCCTCGGCAAGTCGCACTTGATGGCCGCGCTCTACCACGCGGTGACCG
>JAFLCY010000119.1 GCA_017303485.1 Rhodobacterales bacterium | reverse complement strand
GTCTCCCGCGCGGTGATGGAGGCGCAGGGCTCGGTCCTGACCAACAAATACGCCGAGGGCTATCCCGGCAAGCGCTACTACGGCGGCTGCCAGTATGTCGATATCGCCGAGAACCTGGCGATCGAGCGGGCTTGCAAGCTCTTCGACTGCGCCTTCGCCAATGTGCAGCCGAACTCCGGCAGCCAGGCCAACCAGGGCGTGTTCCAGGCCCTCCTGAAGCCCGGCGACACCATTCTTGGCATGTCCCTGGACGCCGGTGGCCACCTGACCCATGGCGCCGCCCCGAACCAGTCCGGCAAGTGGTTCAAGGCGGTGCAATACGGGGTCAGGAAGCAGGACCTGACGCTGAACTACGACCAGCTGGCGGAACTGGCGGCCGAACACAAGCCGAAGCTGATCATCGCGGGCGGCTCTGCCATCCCCCGCATCATCGACTTCAGGCGCATGCGCGAGATCGCCGACAGCGTGGGCGCCTTCCTCCTCGTCGACATGGCGCATTTCGCGGGGCTGGTCGCGGCAGGCCTTTACCCCTCGCCCTTCCCGCATGCCCATGTGGCGACGACGACCACCCACAAGACGCTCCGCGGTCCGCGCGGCGGGATGATCCTCACGAATGACGAAGAGATCGCCAAGAAGGTCAACTCGGCGATCTTCCCGGGCATCCAGGGCGGCCCCCTGATGCATGTGATCGCCGCCAAGGCGGTGGCCTTCGGCGAGGCGCTGCGCCCGGAGTTCAAGACCTACCAGGCCCAGGTCGTCGCCAATGCCAAGGCCCTTGCCGACGAGCTGATGAAGGGCGGGCTCGACATCGTCACCGGCGGCACCGACAGCCACCTGATGCTGGTCGACCTGCGCCCGAAGGGGGTGAAGGGCAACGCGACCGAGAAGGCCTTGGGCCGGGCGCATATCACCTGCAACAAGAACGGCATCCCGTTTGACACCGAGAAGCCGACGATCACCTCCGGCGTCCGTCTTGGCACCCCCGCCGGCACCACCCGCGGTTTCGGCGAGCCCGAGTTCCGCCAGATCGCGCGCTGGATCATCGAGGTGGTCGAGGGCCTGGCCGCGAACGGCGAGGACGGCAACGCCGCGGTGGAAGCGAAAGTCCGCGCCGAGGTCGAGGCCCTCTGCAAGCGCTTCCCGATCTATCCGGGGTTGTGACAAGCCACCTGCGTTATGCCGGTGCCGACCCCGGCACCCAGGAACAGGCCTTGCGCGACATCATCGCGCAAAGCCCTGCCCTGACCGACCGGCTGCGACGCGCGCGGGACTGGGGCCTGCCGGACTGGTGGATCGTCTCGGGGGCTATCTACAACACGGTCTGGAACCACCTGACCGGCCGCCCCGACATGTATGGCGTCAAGGATGTCGATCTCTTCTATTTCGACGAGGACCGCAGCTACGAGGCCGAGGATCGCCTGATCCGGGAAGCCAGTGACCGGTTTCCCGGCGTCCCTGCGGTCGAGCTTCGCAACCAGGCCCGGGTGCATCTCTGGTATCCGTCGCACTTCGGCCAGCCCTACCCGCAACTCGCCGGTTCGCGGCAGGCCATCGACCTCTTCGCCTCCCGCACCCACTGCGTTGGTGCGCGCCTCACGGCCAGCGGGCTGGAGATCTACGCCCCTTATGGCCTCGACGATATCTTCAGCTTCCGTCTGACCCCGAACCCGGCCCTCGACAACCGGGCGACACACCAGGCCAAGGCCGCCCGCCAGACTGCCCTTTGGCCGGAACTGACCATCATCCCCTGGCCCGCGACCTGACCCCACACCTGCGGCAATCCCTGCCTTGACGCGCGGCCCTTCCCCCGGTCTCATCCCCCTGCCCCATCGCGCAGGACCCGCATGACCACCCCCGACACCCGATCTCTCGAACACCGCATGGGCGACTGGGCCCGCGCGCGCCTGCCCTTTGTCGTGGCCGAACTGGTGATGTTCGTGTTGAAGCAGGGCTGGGCCTGCCTGTTCGGCGGCCTGCTCTTGCTGGCGATCATCGCGACGAAACTGGTCTGGCAGCCCGACTGGCCCATCCATCGCTACGACGCGCTGTTCGTTTTCGCCATCGCCGTGCAGGTCCTGTTCCTTTGGGCCAAGCTCGAAACCTGGGAGGAAGCCCGCGTCATCCTGCTGTTCCACCTTACCGGGACGGCGATGGAATGGTTCAAGGTCGACGCCGGGTCCTGGGCCTATCCCGAGCCCGGCATTTTCAAGCTTATGGGGGTGCCGCTGTTTTCGGGCTTCATGTATGCCGCTGTCGGCAGCTACATGGCCCGGGTGATCCGCGTCTTCGAAATGGCATTCGCGCCCTACCCGCGCTTTCCGCTGACGGTCGCGCTTGCCGTCGCGATCTACGTCAACTTCTTCGCCCATCATTTCCTGCCCGACATCCGGGTCCTGCTGTTCATTGCGACCCTGGCGCTTTACGGCCGCACGAGAATCTGGTTCCGCGTCCATGACCGGCATTGGTGGATGCCGCTGCCGGTCGCGGCCTTCCTGTCGGCGCTGGCGCTCTGGCTGGCCGAGAATGTGGGCACCGCGACCGGAACCTGGATCTACTCCGGCCAGATTCGGGGCGATCTGGTCAGTTTTGCCAAGCTCGGATCGTGGTATCTGCTTTTGTATGTGGCCTTCGTGACAGTGACGCTGGTCAGCCGCAGCGCCCTGTCGGACCGCCCGCTTGACTTTGGCGCGGATGGAAAAACCATCGCCAGACCGCAGACGCCCGCCGACAGGACGTTGATTTCGTAACGATCTTAGGGGGCGGACCTAGAAATACCCGCGCCAGGCCAGGAAGCCCAAAAGGGCGACCAGAAGCACCAGCACCCCGAAGCCGACCGAACCGACTATCCCGGCAAAGAGGTCGCGCCGCCGACCCACGGGGTCGATCGTAATCAGGTGCTTCAGGCAGACATCATAGGCCTCTGCCACCTCGCCCATGTCGATCTGGCCCAGAAGCTTGGGGTTCTGCGCCTTCTGCGCCGCCTGCGCCAGGACCTTGCCGCTGTCGCGCACCTTCTTCGGCAGGGTCCGCCCGGCGCGCTTCAGCTTGGCGGTCAGATCTCGCCCGCCGAGTCCCAGCCGCTCTTCCAGAAGCTGGGCCACCCGATCCGCCATCTGCTGGATCGTCACCGCACTCATTCCACCACCCTCCGACGTCCCCCGGCGAACCTAGAGTTGTTCGGTGGGATGTTCAACTGCTCTGGCCTGAGGGCACCGATGCCGCTATGGATCGCGGATGCTTGCCATGATCCGCCACCCCGCCAGCGCTACGGCCGAGGCCCCGACCCTTGTCATCGCGCACGGGCTTTATGGATCGGGGCGCAACTGGGGCGTGATCGCCCGCCGCCTTGCAGACCGCCGCGAGGTGGTGGCGGTGGACATGCGCAATCATGGCGAAAGCCCGCGCTTCCCAAGCCAAAGCTACCCGGAGATGGCGGCGGATCTGGCCGAAGTGATCGAACATCTCGGCGCCCCGGTCGACCTTCTGGGGCATTCGATGGGCGGTAAGGCGGCGATGCAACTGGCCCTGACCCGGCCCGAGCTGATCCGCCGCCTGATCGTCGCCGACATCGCCCCCGTCGCCTACACCCATGACCAGTCCCGCCATGCCCGGGCAATGGCCGGGCTTGATCTCGCCAGCATCACCTCGCGGGGCGGGGCCGACGCGGCCCTTGCCGCCGGGATCGACGATCCCGCCTTGCGGGCCTTCTTCCTGCAATCGCTTGACCTGCGATCGCATCCGCCGCGCTGGAAGCTGAACCTCGCGGTCCTGGAAAGCGAGATGGCGAAGATCGTCGGCTGGCCGGAGACGCAGGGAAGCTTTCCGAACCCCGCCCTGTTCCTGACCGGGGCCCTGTCGAACTATGTCCGCCCCGAACATCGCGACGCGATCCGGGCGCTGTTCCCGAAGGCGCGCTTTGCCAAGATCCCCGAGGCGAACCATTGGCTCCACGCCGAAAAGCCGCGCGAGTTCGAGGAGACCGTCAGGGTGTTTCTGGAGGCATAGGCCTCACGCAATCAACCTGGCCACCAGAAGGGTCAGCGCGGCCCCGGCGCCGGTCGGAATGACGATGGGCACCGGACGCTATGCCGCCGCAAGCACGCCCTGTAACGTGGCCGCGTCGAGCGTGACCGGATTTCCCTTCATCGACGAGGCGTCCAATGCTGCGGTCGCGATCCGGGCGTGCTGGTCCTCGGCAATGCCCAGAGCTGCCAGCCCGGGCAGGCCCTCGGCCCAGGCCCAGGCTTGCAGCGCGGACGGGGCTTCTTCCGCCGTCGATCCGAGCGCCTCGGCCAGCGTGGCACAGACAACGTCCAGCCTTTCGCGCGCGGTCCCGCCCGCAGCAGCCCGGTTCACCGCCAGTACCGGCCCGAGCAGCGCGCCGCAGATCGCGCCATGCGCGGCACCCGTCATCCCGCCGATCACCCCGGCCAGACCATGCACCGCGCCCAGGCCCCCATTGGCCAGCGAAAGACCGCCGCACAGGCTGACCCAGGCCATCCGGTCCCGCGCCTCGGGGTCCTCGCCGCGCATCAGGTGCATCACCGCTTGCATCCCGACCAGAATGGCGGGGCGCGACAGGGCGTCGGTGTAGGGCGTCGCCTTGACCGAAACAAAGGGTTCGATCACCTGAGTCACCGCGTCGAGGCCAGAGGCCAGCGTCACCGCCTTCGGGCAATGATCCGTCAGGGCCGGATCGACGATGGCCAGCCGTGCGACCATCCGGTCGTCGCGCAAGGAAACCTTGCGGCCAAGGTCCGGCAGGCCGATCACCGCGTTCTTGGTGACTTCCGCCCCGGTCCCGGCCGTGGTCGGGAGGGCGATGAAGGGCAAGGGGTCTGCCTTCAGTGGCAGGCCCTTCCCCACCACTTCCAGATGCTCCATCGGCCCGTCCGGCGCGGGGATCAGGCCCGCCAGCGCCTTGCCGAGGTCCAGCGCCGCGCCGCCGCCCAGCGATACCACCCAGTCGGCGCGATGCGCGCGGGCCCGGATCAGCGAGGTTTCAAGATCAGCCAGCACCGGCTCCCCCGCGCAGGAGAGCGGCAGGACGCCCGGCCCCAGCGCCTCGACCAGCCAGGCCGCCCGCGCAGGGTTCGCGCCGTGGACGATGATCCCGCGCGGCCCGAAGGCGCGGATCAGCGCGGGGGCTTTCGCGGCCTCGCCCCGGCCGAACAGGATGCGGCCGGGGGCAGTGATGGCGAAGGGGGTCATACCGACATCGTTGCGGCGATGGCCTTGCCCCAGCGGGCATATTTCGCGTCGCGGGTGGCGGAATCCATCGCGGGCGTAAATCGCCGGTCCAGCGCCCAGGATTTCGCGAACTCCTCCGGTCCGCCCGCGACCCCGGCCTGCATCGCGGCCAGATAGGCGGCGCCAAGCGCGGTGGTTTCCGTGACCTTTGGCCGGTCAACCGGGGCACCGAGAATGTCGGAGAGGAACTGCATGGTCCAGTCGCTTGCAGTCATCCCGCCATCAACCCGCAGCACCCCGTCCGCTGCCGCGCCCCAGTCGGCGCGCATTGCTTCCAGAAGGTCACGGGTCTGGTAGCCGACGCTTTCCAGCGCGGCCCGGGCCAGTTCGGCGGGGCCGGAGTTGCGGGTCAGGCCATAGATCGCGCCCCGGCTGTCGGGCCGCCAGTAGGGCGCGCCAAGGCCGGTAAAGGCCGGGACGAGGATCACGCCCTGCGCCTCCTCGGCGGCCTGGGCGAGGGGCTGGGTCTCCTTCGCTTCTCGGATGATCTTGAGGCCGTCGCGCAGCCACTGGACCACGGCGCCGGCGATGAAGATCGAGCCTTCGAGGGCGTAGGTGGGCTTGCCGTCCAGCTGATAGGCGATGGTGGTCAGGAGGCGGTTCTTCGAGGGGACCATGTCGGCCCCGGTGTTCAGAAGCGCGAAGCAGCCGGTGCCGTAGGTGGATTTCATCATGCCGGGGGCGAAGCAGGCCTGACCCACGGTCGCCGCCTGCTGGTCGCCCGCGACGCCAAGGATCGGGATCTCGCGGCCGAAAAGATCGGGGCGGGTCATGCCGAAGGGGGCGGCGCAGTCGCGGACCTCGGGCAGGAGCGACAGGGGGATGTCGAGAAGCTTGCAGATCTCGGCATCCCACTCGCCCCTGGCGATGTTGTAGAGAAGGGTGCGCGAGGCGTTGGTGGCGTCGGTGACATGGGTCTTGCCGCCGGTGAGGTTCCAGATCAGCCAGCTGTCGACGGTGCCGAAGGCAAGCTCGCCACGCGCGGCCTTCGCACGGGCGCCTTCGACGTGGTCGAGGAGCCATTTCACCTTCGTACCCGAGAAGTAGGGGTCGAGGAGGAGGCCGGTCTTCGCAGTGATCGCCGGTTCATGCCCGGCGGCTTTCAGGGCGGTGCAGGTGTCGGCGGTGCGGCGGTCCTGCCAGACGATGGCGGGATGGATGGGCTGGCCAGTCCTGCGGTCCCAGATCAGTGTCGTCTCGCGCTGGTTGGTGATGCCGATGGCGGCGATGCTGGTCGCCCCGACCCCCGCCTTCTCGATGGCCGCCCGCGCCGTGGCGGCGACGGTGGACCAGAGATCGGCGGGGTCATGCTCCACCCAGCCGGGGTGTGGGTAGTGCTGCGGAAACTCTTCCTGGGCCGAGGCGACGGGGCGGAGGGACCGGTCGAACAGGATCGCGCGGGAGGAGGTGGTGCCCTGGTCGATGGCGAGGATGTGGGTCATTGGGTCGGACCTGCGGCTTGGGCGCCCGCGCGCGGGCAGGGAATCGGGCTGAATGATTTCAGTATGTTGACTGCGGACGTTCGGGGATTCTTAACCTTCGGCCGAGGCACAAGGCTACAGGCCGGGGGCAAGAATTTTCGAAAATCCTTGCAAATTTCTTCGAAGAAATTTGGCGCGGGCGGCACCCATCGGCACCGCCCGCCCCTTGGTCGTCAGTTCTGCCAGGACTTGATCAGCTCGTCGTAGCTGATGGTTTCCGGCGCCGGATCCTCGTTCTCCAGCTTGGCCACCGGGGCACCCGGCGCGTCAAGCCAGACCTGCGGGTCCTGCTCTTCGTTCATCTTCGGGCCGATATCGCCCTGGACGCCCGACTTCTCGATCCGCTCCAGCACCTTTTCCTGTTCGGTGCAGAGGGCATCCAGCGCTTCCTGCGGGGTCTTGTCGCCCGACATGGCGTCGCCGATGTTCTGCCACCACAGCTGCGCCATCTTCGGATAGTCCGGGATGTTCGTGCCGGTCGGCGACCACTGGACGCGGGCCGGCGAGCGGTAGAACTCGATCAGGCCGCCCAGTTTCGGCGCGCGGTCGGTGAAGTGCTGGCTGTCGATGGTCGACTGACGGATGAAGGTCAGGCCGACATCGGACTTCTTCAGGTCAACGGTCTTCGAGGTGACGAACTGCGCATAGAGCCAGGCGGCCTGGGCGCGGTCCACGGGCGTCGACTTCATCAGGGTCCAGGAACCGGCGTCCTGATAGCCGATCTTCTGACCCTTCTGCCAGTAGGCGCCATGCGGCGAGGGGGCCATGCGCCACTTGGGCGTGCCGTCCTCGTTCATCACGGGCGTTCCCGGTGCGACCGAGGCAGCGGTGAAGGCGGTGTACCAGAACATCTGCTGGGCGATGTTGCCCTGGGCAGGAACCGGACCGGCTTCACCGAAGGTCATGCCCTGGGCTTCCGGCGGCGAGTATTTCTGCAGCCACTCGATCGCCTTGGTCACGGCATAGACCGCAGCCGCGTCGTTGGTCGAACCACCGCGCGCCACGCAGGAACCGACGGGACGGGAATTCTCGTCCACGCGGACGCCCCATTCGTCGACCGGCAGGCCGTTCGGCTCGCCCACGTCGCCCATGCCGGCCATCGACATCCACGCATCGGTATAGCGCCAGCCCAGCGACGGGTCCTTCTTGCCGTAGTCCATGTTGCCATAGACCCCGGTGGCAGGCCCGCCCATGTAGGACATGTCGCGGCCGGTGAAGAACTCGGCGATGTCCTCGTAGGCCGACCAGTTGACCGGAACGCCAAGATCATAGCCGTACTTGGCCTTGAAGTCGTCCTTGGTCTTCTGGTCCGAGAACCAGTCGTAGCGGAACCAGTAGAGGTTCGCGAACTGCTGGTCGGGAAGCTGGTAGAGCTTGCCGTCCGGCCCGGTGGTGAACGAAAGGCCGATGAAGTCGGCAAGGTCGAGGCCGGGGTTCGTCACCGCGGCACCCTCGCCCGCCATCCAGTCGGTCAGGTTGCGGGCCTGCTGGTAGCGCCAGTGGGTGCCGATCAGGTCCGAGTCGTTGATATAGGCGTCGTAGATGTTCTCGCCGGTCTGCATCTGGGTTTGCAGCTTCTCGACAACGTCGCCTTCACCGATCAGGTCGTGCGTGACCTTGATGCCGGTGATGGCGGTGAAGGCCGGGGCCAGCACCTTGGATTCGTAGCTGTGGGTGTCGATGGTTTCCGAGACGACCTTGATCTCCATGCCCGCATAGGGCTTGGCCGCGTCGATGAACCATTGCATTTCTGCTTCCTGATCGGCGCGGCTCAGCACCGACAGATCGCCGATTTCGCTATCGAGGAAGGCTTTCGCCGCCTCGATATCAGCCCAGGCGGGGCTTTGCAGTGCCACGAGCGCAAGCGCCATGGCTGTTGCGGTTGTGCGAAGTCTCATGTGAATCCTCCCAGATTGGTGAGACGTTTCAGTGCAGTGTCCCGGGCAGGTCTTCCGCCCCGCCCGGGGGTCTTCTGTGCCCTGCCTAGACCCAGCGGAAGACCGCTGCGGCATAGGCGAGGGAGAGGACAGACGCGCCCCAGAGAAAGTCGGGGCCCGCGAAGAAGAGCCAGCCAAGATGGATGAAGGCCGAGCCCAGAAGGGTGATGAAAAGCCGGTCGCCGCGCGTGGTCTCGATCCGCAGCACGCCGACGCGCGGGGTTTCGGGGTAGCGGATGGCGAGGAGCGTCATGATCATGAGGAGCCCCAGGATGCACCAGAAGAAGAGGGCGACCGGGAAGGTCCAGGCCATCCAGAAGCCGGGGATGAGCTGCCCGGTCCAGTCGCGGACGCCATCTGCGTCGACCGGGACGGCCCAGAGCAGGAGGGCGAGGATCGCGGCCATGAGGGCGGCGAGGGTGAGGTAGATCGGGGTCCAGCGGGTACTGGTCATGTCACACCCTCCCCAGGGCGAAGCCCTTGGCGATGTAGTTGCGGACGAAGTAGATCACGAGCGCCCCCGGCACGAGGGTCAGGACCCCGGCGGCGGCCAGCACGCCCCAGTCCATGCCCGACGCGCTGACCGTGCGGGTCATCGTGGCGGCGATGGGCTTGGCGTCGGTGGTGGTCAGGGTCCGGCTCAGGAGGAGTTCGACCCAGGAGAACATGAAGCAGAAGAAGGCGGCGACACCGATGCCGGAAGCGATGAGCGGCATAAAGATCTTCACGAAGAACTTCGGGAAGGAATAGCCGTCAATATAGGCGGTTTCGTCGATTTCCTTCGGGACGCCGCGCATGAAGCCTTCCAGGATCCAGACCGCGAGGGGGACGTTGAAGAGGCAGTGGGCAAGCGCCACGGCGATATGGGTGTCGATCAGGCCCATGGCCGAGTAGAGCTGGAAGAACGGCAGCGCGAAGACGGCCGGGGGCGCCATGCGGTTCGTGAGCAGCCAGAAGAACAGGTGCTTGTCGCCCATGAAATTGTAGCGCGAGAAGGCATAGGCGGCGGGCAATGCGACGGTGATGGTGATGACCACATTCATCGTCACGTAGATCATCGAGTTGACATAACCCATGTACCAGCTGGGGTCGGTCAGGATGACCATGTAGTTCCGGAAGGTCAGGTTCGCCGGGAACAGGGTGAAGGCCCCGGTGATCTCGCTGTTGGTCTTCAGGCTCATGCCCAGAAGCCAGTAGATCGGGATCAAAAGGAAGAGGAGGTAGACCGTCATCACGACGGCATTCGAACGGATGCGCATCAGCGGTTCTCCTCACGGTCAAGGTTGGTCATCACGGTGTAGAAGACCCAGGAAATCAACAGGATGACGAGGTAGTACATGATCGAGAAGGCGGCGGCGGGACCAAGATCGAACTGGCCGGTCGCCATTTTCGCGAGGTCGATCGACAGGAAAGTGGTGGAGTTTCCGGGTCCGCCGCCGGTGACGACGAAGGGCTCGGTGTAGATCATGAAGCTGTCCATGAAGCGGAGGAGGACGGCGATAAGGAGGACGCCCTTCATCTTCGGGAGTTCGATGTAGCGGAAGACGCTCCACCGGGTCGCCTGGTCGATCTTGGCGGCCTGGTAGTAGGCCTGCGGGATCGACTGGAGGCCGGCATAGGCGAGGAGGGCCACGAGCGAGGTCCAGTGCCAGACATCCATCACGATGACGGTGATCCAGGCGTCGAGGGGATCGTTGGTGTAGTTGTAGTCGATCCCCATGGCCGCCAAAGTGTGGCCAAGGAGGCCGATGTCGACGCGGCCGAAGATCTGCCAGATCGTGCCGACGACGTTGAACGGAACGAGAAGCGGCAGCGCCATCAGGACCAGGCACAGGCTGGACCAGAAGCCCTTCTTCGGCATGTTGAGCGCGATGTAGATGCCGAGCGGCACCTCGATCGCGAGGATGATCAGCGAAAACAGGATCTGGCGACCAAGCGCGTCGTGCAGGCGGTCGGAGTGGATCATGTCGTCGAACCAGTCGATCCCGGCCCAGAAGAATTCGTTCTGCCCGAAGGTGTCGTTGAAGGCGTAGTTCACCACCGTCATGAGCGGCAGGATCGCCGAGAAGGCTACCAGCACAAGGACCGGCAGGATCAGGAACCAGGCCTTGTTGTTCTGGGTCTTGTCCATCACGAGGCCTCCCCAAGTTTCTCGGCGGGCGCGATGCGCCAGTCGTTTGCGTAGACGTTGATCTTGCCCGGCGCGAAGGCGACGCGGGGGTCGGCGGGGACGGTCGCCCCCTCGGCCAGGATCGCGTTCAGCGGCTGGCCCTGGAATTCGGCCCGGGCGATGCGGTGGCGACCGACATCCTCGATCCGCTTCACCGTGACCGGCAGGCCCTGATCCGACAGGGTGACATATTCCGGACGGATGCCGATCTGGGTGCGGCCCGTTGTTGGCCCATAGGCCGCACCCAAAGGCACCGAGACGCCTTGCAGGCGCGCCTCGGATCCCTTGATCTCGGCATCGAGGAGGTTCATCCCCGGCGAGCCGATGAAATAGCCGACGAAAGTATGCGCCGGGGTCTCGAACAGCTCTTCCGGTGTGCCCATCTGGACGACGCGGCCTTCGTGCATGACCACGACCTTGTCGGCGAAAGTCAGCGCCTCGGTCTGGTCATGGGTCACATAGATCATCGTATGGCCGAACTCGCGGTGCAGCGATTTCAGCTGGGTGCGCAGCTCCCATTTCATGTGGGGGTCGATAACGGTGAGGGGTTCGTCGAACAGGATCGCGTTCACGTCCTCGCGTACCATGCCGCGGCCAAGGCTGATCTTCTGCTTGGCGTCCGCGGTCAGCCCGCGCGCCTTGCGGTTCAGGATGTCCTCCATCCCGATCATCTCGGCGATCTGGCCCAC
>JAFLCY010000118.1 GCA_017303485.1 Rhodobacterales bacterium | reverse complement strand
GAAACCAAACTTGGTTCAACCAAGGCGGATTGCGGCCCACTGTTTTTTCTGCCTCCTTCCGCATTGCCCATTCTACTCTGGGGAAATTTGCACGGCTTTCGTCGATTGCCATTGCATGCCGAGCGTACTGCACGTCAGAGTCGAGCCAGCGGTCATAGTTCTGCAGATTCCAGACAGCGCGATGACCGTACTTCCAGATTGCTGGCCAATCTCCAATGTTTGACAGCTTTAGAGGACGATGCTCATCAGGCGAAAAGTACTTCCATTGCGACCAGCGCAACTTCCCATACCAATACAGGATCGGCACAAGCAGCCCTATCGGGATCAGCCAGAACAGCCAATTAACTGAGAGCCAAATCAAGAAGACAATGATGGAAGTGAGAATTCCAACACCTGCCCAGGCTGCAATAGACACGTTCGCATTCCCAAGGGCAGCGACCGTGTCGAACACACCAATGAAGGTCGGTTGAACATTTCCTTGAACATCTTCCGCAGCATCTGGAACAAAGCTGCCATACTTCTGTCTAAAGCGACGACCGAGCTCCTCTCTTCGCGTACGGAAGGGCTCTCGCCCCCGTGGAAACCCATTGCCGTGATTATAGACAAAATTGACTGCATCACTTGCGAGCTTGCGCAACCTTGGCCCATGACGCGGGACCGCCGATCCGTCAGACATGTGCCTTGGAACCCCACATAGGTTCATTACATTCGCCACTGCGCGCACAGTATACGCGCCCCTCGAAAAACCTATTAACACAATGCGATCACCGGGCTCGTAGTTGCCAACAATGTACTCATAGCAGTCAATTACGTTTTCATCGATTCCGGTACCTACGGCAGCAGACAGCACATTCCGGACACGCTTTAGGGTTAGTCCGCCAATCTCTCCGGCTCCCAAGCCTGCATCATAAAAGCAAATCTGCTTGGCAGGATTGATCGGTGAAGATGGACCGGGGCGCATGGCACGATACATCTTGTATACATTGGAAAGCCTTTGGTCCGGTCGCAAGCCTCCCACCTGCCCGGTTCCGTCCGCGAATACCAAAATGTTCTTAGGCATGTTCAAGCACCATTGTTCACACTTCGTTCCATTTTTGCTCATCTTTCTGCCAAGGTCAATGTCACCCACCAATCCTTAACAAACCGCTAACGCCCACACCCAACCCTTTGATTCCAAACACTCCGAAACCCTGCCCACGCGCGGGCATCCCACTCCCCCCTTGCGGACCCGCCTCCTTTCCGGCACCCCTGTCCCATGACTGGTTTCCTCTCTGTCACCACCTCCCTCACCGGCCGCCGCTGGACCGGCCCCACTGCCGAGGCCGACCGTCTCGCCGAGGCCATGGCCCAGCAGACCCGTCTCCCCCTGCCCCTCTGCCGCATCCTTGCCGCCCGGGGCGTTGCGCCCGAGGACGCCCCCGCCTTCCTTGCCCCCTCGCTCCGCGACCTCCTGCCCGACCCCCTCACCCTGAAGGACATGGCCCCCGCCGCCGACCGGCTCCTACAGGCAGTCGCCCGGCGGGAGCGGATCGCCGTCTTCGCCGACTACGATGTCGACGGCGGATCTTCTGCGGCCCTCCT
Organism: Rhodobacterales bacterium; assembly: GCA_017303485.1. Taxonomy (GTDB): domain Bacteria; phylum Pseudomonadota; class Alphaproteobacteria; order Rhodobacterales; family Rhodobacteraceae; genus Tabrizicola. Next base: position 10,214 of record JAFLCY010000118.1, on the reverse strand, counting down.
CCTGACCTGGCTCCGGCATTTCAACCTGCAAGCCACCCTCTACATCCCCGACCGCATCGACGAAGGCTACGGCCCCAACATCCCCGCCATGGCCGCCCTCGCCGCCGCCCACGACCTCATCCTCTGCGTCGACTGCGGCACCCTTTCCCACGACCCCATCGCCGCCGCGAAAGGCGCCGACGTGGTCATCCTCGACCATCACCTCGCCCTCGAAACTCTCCCCGATGCCCTCGCCATCGTGAACCCTAACCGGCAGGACGAGGACGGCGCGCTGGCCCATCTCTGCGCCGCAGGAGTCGTCTTCCTCCTCCTCGTCGAGGCCAACCGGCGGCTGAAACAGCAGGGCCAACAGATCCCCGACCTCATGGCCCTTCTCGACCTCGTCGCCCTTGCCACCGTCGCCGATGTCACCCCCCTGATCGGCCTCAACCGCGCCTTCGTGCGGCAGGGCCTCAAGGTGATGGCCCGCCGCGACCGCCCGGGCCTGCGCGCGCTGGCCGATGTCGCCCGCATGGACCAGGCCCCCACCCCCTACGCGCTCGGCTTCCTCCTCGGCCCCCGGGTCAATGCGGGCGGCCGCATCGGCCAGGCCGACCTTGGCGCGCGCCTCCTCGCCACGGCTGACGAGATGGAAGCCGCCCGCCTCGCCGCCCGCCTCGACCAGTTGAACACCGAGCGGCGCGAGATCACCGAACTTGTCCGCGAAGAGGCCCTCGCCCAGGCCGGGGCGCGCGGCCTTGACGCCCCCCTGGTCTGGGCTGCCGCCGAGGGCTGGCACCCGGGCGTCGTCGGCATCGTCGCCGCCCGGCTGAAAGAGAGCGCAAACCGCCCCGCGGTCGTCATCGGCTTTGAGGGCGATGACGGCAAGGGCTCCGCCCGCTCGATCCCCGGCGTCGATCTCGGAGCCGCGATCCAGCGCCTTGCGGCGGAGGGGATGATTCTGAAGGGCGGCGGGCACAAGATGGCGGCGGGCCTCAGCCTGACCCGCGCCCAGCTTGAACCCGCCATGGCCCGGTTGTCCGACCTCCTCGCCCGGCAGGGTTCGGGGGCCGAAGGGCCGCAGGACCTTCGCATCGACGGCCTTCTCGCCACCTCCGCCGCCACCGTTGCGCTGGTCGAGCAAATCGAGACCGCAGGCCCCTTCGGTGCCGCGGCCCCCGCCCCCCGCTTTGCCTTCGCCAACGCCCAGGTCAGCGCCCGCCGCATCGGCGAGAGCCATCTGAAGCTTTCCGTCTCGGACGGCGCGGGGCCCAGCCTTGACGCCATCGCCTTCGGCGCTTTCGATGGTCCGCTTGGCCCGGCACTGGAAAATCCCGGCCATCGGCGGTTCCACCTTGCCGGCAAGCTGGAACTGAACCACTGGAACGGGCGAACCAAGGTCCAGTTGCGCCTCGACGACGCCGCCCCGGCGCAAGGTTGAGCATTTTTCCTCTTGCAGAACCCGGGCGCAGATTCTAGACACCGCCCACCGAAAGCGTGGCCCGTTCGTCTATCGGTTAGGACACCTGGTTTTCAACCAGGTAAGAGGGGTTCGACTCCCCTACGGGCTGCCACTTCACCAACATGTCAGCAACACTCGCCCGCCGATCACGACGGCGTGCTTGATTGTTGCGTAACTCTCTCAATAGATTGGCCCAAATTCCCAGCGCAGGTACCTGAACGTGAGCCTTCTGTCCCGATTTGCCGCCGTCGCCCTTCTTTCCACCCTTTCCCACACGGCCCAGGCCGCCAGTTGCAGCGACACAGGGGGGCAGTACGAGGGCTGGAAGGCCGAGATGGCCGCCGAGGCCAAAGCCGAAGGTGTCGGCAAGCGCGGGATCGACGCGCTGATGGCCACCGCCTATTCCAAGGCCACCATCGGCGCCGACCGGAACCAGAAAAGCTTCAAATACAGCCTGGAGAAATTCCTGAACGTCCGTGGGGCCGATGCGATCATCAGCCAGGGCCGCAGCCGCAAGGCCAAGAACGCCGGTTTCTACGCCAGCCTCGAAGCCGCCTACGGCGTCCCCGCCGGGGTCCTGATCGCGATTCACGGGATGGAGACCGGCTTTGGCAACTTCATGGGCGACACCAATGTCGTCTCGGCCATCGCCACGCTCACCTATGACTGCCGCCGCTCCGACTTCTTCCGCCCGCATCTGATCGGCGCGCTGAAGATGGTCGATGCGGGGATGATCTCGATGAAGACCGTGGGGGCGAAGCACGGCGAGCTTGGTCACACCCAGTTCCTGCCCGGCAACGCCTATGCCTACGGCGTCGATGGCAACGGCGACGGCAAGGTCGATCTCTACAACCAGTCCGACGCGTTGGCGACCACCGCCAACTACCTGCGCAAGCACGGCTGGAAGCCCGGCAAAGGCTATCAGGAAGGCGAGCCGAACTTTGCCGTGATCAAGGAATGGAACGCCGCCAAGGTCTACCAGCAGGCCATCGCCATCATGGGCGCAAAGATCGACGGCTGACCCCTTGCGCCCGGCCGCGCCTGCCGGTAACAGGCGCGTCAGTGGCCCGTTCGTCTATCGGTTAGGACACCTGGTTTTCAACCAGGTAAGAGGGGTTCGACTCCCCTACGGGCTGCCACTTCCATTACATTCTGCCAACGGCGCTGTGACTGGCATTTTCTCCGGTTTTCGGCTTCATGGTTTCCAGATCCCGAACCCCGGAGCCCCCATGCTGCGCTGCCTTGCCGCCCTTCTCCTCCTCAGCACCGCCGCCACTGCCGATACCGCCGACGGCGACGCCCTGAAGGCGATGACCTGGGACCAGATCACCCAGGAAGCCCGGGGCGGCACCGTCAACTGGTTCATGTGGGGCGGGGCCGACACCATCAACGCCTATGTCTCGGGCTACGTCGCCGACCGCCTGAAGGCCGAATATGACATCACGCTGAACCGCGTGCCGATCACCGATGCCGCCGATGTCGTGAACCAGATCCTGACCGAGAAGGAGGCTGGCGTGACCGACAAGGGCGCGGTCGACCTGATCTGGATCAACGGCGAGAACTTCCGCTCGATGAAACAGGGCGACCTTGCCTTCTGTGGCTACACCGGACTTCTGCCGAACGACACGCTGGTCAACTGGGACAATCCCGCCATCGCCAATGACTTCGGTGTGCCCGTCGACGGCTGCGAAGTGCCCTGGAACACCGTCCAGTTCGCCTTCGCGACCGACAACGCCAAGGTCACTGAACCGCCCACCGACATGGCCGCACTGATCGCCTGGATCAAGGCCAACCCCGGTCGCTTCACCTATCCCGCCCCCCCGGACTTCACCGGTTCGGCCTTCCTGCGCCATGTCTTCATCCATGCGGCGGGCGGCCCGGACGCCCTCCTCGGCCCCTTCGACCAGGCGAAGTTCGACGAGACTGCCGCCAAGACCTGGACGATCCTGAACGAGATCGAGCCCTTCCTCTGGCGCGAAGGCGCAACCTATCCCACCACCGTCACCCAGATGAACGAGCTTTTCGCCAATGGCGAGGTCGTCTTCACCTTCAACTACGACCCCGCCCAGTTCGGCCTTGCGGTGGATGCCGGGACATACCCGGACACCACTCGGTCGTTCGGGCTGACGGACGGCACCATCGGCAACACCAACTACACGCTGATCCCGTTCAACTCGCCCAACAAGGCCGCCGCGATGGTGGTCGAGAACCTGCTTCTGTCCGGCGAGGCGCAGCTGGAAAAGGCGAAGACCGAAGTCTGGGGCGCCGCCCCCGCCGTCGAGATCGACCGCACCCCGCCCGAGGTCCAGGCCGGATTTGCCGCGATCAAGGCCCACCCCTCCGTCGTCCCCGCAGCCGAACTCGCCAAGGCCGCGCTGCCCGAACTGCAGGCCGACTGGCTGACCGCGATCGAAAAGGGCTGGGCCGAACATGTCGGCAACTGATGCTCCTCGTTCGACGCACGTCCTCCTTGCAGTGCGCAGCCGCAGCGAGGAGTGACGAAGTCAACGACGAGCGGCCCCGCTTGCCCGTCCGTCCGCCTTCGCGCAATCTGGCCCGACCCAGCCGAAAGGCCCCGACATGACTGACCGCGGCCGTATCGCCCTCCTGCTTGCGCCCGCCCTGATCATCCTCGGCGGGCTCTTCCTCTCCGGCCTCGGCCTCACGGTGCTGCGCTCGCTCCACTACGCCCCCGCCCTCGGCCAGACCCAGCCTGACCTCTCGGCCTATGCGGCCATCCTTTCCTCGCCCGGTTTCTTCCGGTCCCTTGCCCTGTCGCTCTGGATTGCCACCGCCTCAACCCTGATCGCCGCTGCCCTTGCGCTGGCCGCCGCTCTCCTCCTCCGCCAGACCTTCCCGGGCCGCGCCCTCATCGGCTTTCTCGTCCAGCTGAACCTCACCATCCCCCATATCGTCGGTGCCATCGGGCTTTCCTACCTGATCGCGCAGTCCGGCAGCTTTGCCCGTCTTGCATATGCAGCGGGGTTGATCGGCGGCCCGTCCGATTTCCCCGCCCTGACGCCATCGGCATCATCCTCCTCTACGTCTGGAAAGAGACGCCTTTCATCACGCTGCTCCTCCTCGCCAATCTCCAGACCATCGGCACCGAGCATGAGGCGACGGCCCGCACCCTTGGTGCCACGCGCTGGCAGACGTTCCGCTTCGTCCTTTTTCCTCTTCTCTTGCCCGGCCTCGCCGCCGCCTCGGCGCTGGTCTTCGCCTTTGCCTTCGGTGCTTACGAGGTTCCGCTCGTCCTCGGCGCCCATGCCCCGAAGGCGCTGCCGGTCCTCGCCTGGCAGTCCTGGACCGACCCCGATCTCGCGACCCGCCCGGAGGCGCTGGCCATCGCCGTCCTCATCGCGCTGATCGGTCTTGGCGTCCTTGTTCTCTATGCCCGCCTTCTGCGTCCAGGGACCCGCGATGCGCGCTGACTGGCGCAGCCTCGCGGGACTGGCCCTCGCGGGCTGGCTGGTGCTGCCTTTCCTCCCCCTCCTCATCTGGTCACTCGCCCATGGCTGGCGCTTTCCCGATGTCCTGCCGGGGGAGTGGTCGCTCAAGGCCTGGGCCTATGCCATCTCGGCCTCTTCCGGCATTGTCGAGAGTTTCGTCCTGACCACCCTGATCGCCCTCGCGACCACGCTTCTTGCCGCGCTGATCGGCGTTCCTGCCGGTCGCGCGCTTGGCCTTTACCGCTTTCGCGGCAAGCGCCTCGTCATGCTGCTGATCCTTGCCCCGGCCATCCTGCCGGGCATCGCCCTCGTCTTCGGCCTGCACGGAGTCTTCCTGCGCGCGGGCCTTGCCGGGACCGTCACCGGCGTCGTGCTTGCCCATCTGGTCCCGGTGCTTCCCTACATGACCCTGATCATGGCCGCCGTCTTCGCCCGCTTCGACCCCGCCTTCGAGGATCAGGCCCGCACCCTTGGCGCCACCCCGTTCCAGACCTTCCGCACTGTCACCCTGCCCGCCATCCTGCCCGGCCTTCTCAGCGGGGCGCTTTTCGCTTTCCTCGTCTCCTGGTCGCAATACCTGCTGACGCTGGCCATCGGCGGCGGCAAGGTGCAGACGCTGCCGCTTCTGATGTTCAGCTTTGCCAGCGCCGGGCGGAACGACGTAACCTCGGCCATGGCACTGCTCTACATCCTGCCTGGCCTGGCCATCGTCGTCGTCACGGCCCGCCACGTCACCGGAAATGCCGCCGCTCCAACCGATGGCTTGCGCCCATGACCTCGCTCACGCTCGACGGTCTGACCAAGGCCTATGCCGGCACCGGACAGGCCGCCGTCCGGGGGCTTGACCTTGCGGTTGCCAGCGGCTCCCTCACGGCGCTGCTTGGCCCCTCCGGCTCGGGCAAGACCACCACGATGAAACTCATCGCCGGGCTTCTGGCCCCCGACCGCGGCGAGGTGCTGCTGGACGGCGCGCCAATCACCCGGCTTCCGCCCGAGCGGCGCGAGGTGGCGATGGTATTCCAGAACCCGCTCCTGTTCCCGCATCTGACCGTCACGCAGAACGTGGGCTTCGGGCTGCGGATGCGCGGCGTCCCGCCGGACCGCATCGCGGCCGAGGTCGCAGCGCTGCTGGAACAGGTCCGCCTGACCGGGCTTGGCCCCCGGCGCCCGGCGCAGTTGTCCGGCGGACAGAGCCAGCGCACCGCCCTTGCCCGCGCCCTGATCCTGCGCCCGAAACTCCTGTTGCTCGACGAACCGCTCTCGAACCTCGACCCCGCCCTGCGTGACGAGATGCGGAGCCTGATCAAGGAGTTGCAGCAGAAAACCCGGATCACCACCCTTGTCGTCACCCATGACCAGGCCGAGGCCGTCGCCCTGGCCGACCGGATCGCGCTCCTTCTGGATGGCCGCATCGTCCAGCACGACCCGCCCGAAGCCTTCTATCGCCGCCCGGCGACCATCGCCGTCGCCCGATTTTTCGGCGGCGTGAATTTCATGCCCGGAACCTCCCGCGCGGGCCGCTTTCAGACCTCATTCGGCCCCCTGATCCTGCCAGCGGGGGCACCGGAGGGCGCGCATGTCCTGACCATCCGCCCCGAGGCCCTGCGCCTCGGCCCCGGGCCCAACCCGCTGGCCGCGCGGGTGGGCGAGGTGGCCTTCCTTGGCACCCAGAGCCGGATCGAGTTTGTGATCGCCGAGGAGCGGCTGACGGCACTGGTTGCCCCCGATACGGCGCAGGGTATCAAGCCCGGCGATGTACTGCCGATCTCGCTTCCTCCCGACGCGCTCTGGCTCCTGCCGCCCGCCGCCTGACAGAACGGCCCGCGCCGGACTATTCTCCGCGCGACACCAGCAGCACCGCCCGCCCCCGGCCGGCATGTTTGGCGGCATAAAGCGCGCGATCCGCCGTGGCCAGCAGCCGCGTGGCATCCGGCTCGGCAGCATCAGCCGACCGCACCATGCCGATACTGGCCGAGACCCGGACCGGCTGACCCTCGAAATCCATCGGCTGGCAGATGCGCGCGATGATCCGTTCCGCGATGGCCTGCAGGGTTTTCGGGTCACTGCGGCCCGCGATGATCACCACGAACTCGTCCCCGCCGATGCGCGCGGCGCAATCTTCGGTCCGCAACTGCTCGCGCAGAATGCGGCCCACGCATTCCAGCACGAAATCGCCCGCAGCATGGCCCAGCGTATCGTTCACTGTCTTGAAGTAGTCTAGGTCCATGTGCAGCAGCCCGAAGGCCGCCCGCGCGGCACACATCCGCTCCAGCACCAGATCTGCGGCCCGGCGGTTGCGCAGCCCGGTCAGCGGGTCGGTCATCGCCTCTTCCTCGGCCGCCATCCGCGCGCCTTCCAGCCGAAGGTTCAGGCCCCGCAACTCGCGCGTGACGGCGGCGTTGGCCTCGGCAAGGTACAAAAGTTCCATCGCAAGGTCGGTCGCCGCAAAATCGGCATCGGTCAGGGCAAGGTCCCGCACCGCAGCGATCAGGTCGATCCCGAACGACAGGTTCAGAAGGACAGCCCCGTCGGACCCCAGCCGCAGCCCCAACCCGCGCAAGCCAGCCCTGACCCCATTGCGCGGCAAGAGCCGGAAGCGGTTGCCACCATGCGAAAGGACATCCTGCACCGTCACCGCCCCACCGGGCGAACGCACCTCGAACAACTCATCGAACCGCGCGCCCGGCACCGCATCCTGCCGCAGCACCCGCGCCAGCGTCGGCCCGTAGCTCAGCGCCCGGCCATCGGCGTCCAGGAGCAGATGCATGGGCATGAAATGCGCCAGCGCGGCGCAGTCCATCTCGATCCGGTGGGTGGGCAGACCGGCATGCATGGCCTATCTCTCCGGCAGCGCGAGGTTGAACTGCCGCGCCGTGGCATGGCGCCGGTCCAGGACCGAGATCCCGATCCGCCCCTCGCAGTCCGGCTCGATCAGGCACAGGGCGCCGTAGTCGTCGGCCATCGCCGTCAGAAGGCCGACCAGCACCCGTTGCATCCCGCCAAAATGCGTCTGGCAGTGCAACACATATTGTTCCGGCCCGACCTCATCCAGTGTAAGGTCGGGTGCTTCCAGGTAGGGCATCGCCAGCCGGGCACGGCCCGGCATTTCTTCCAGCGAATGCAGGAAGTCGGTAAAGGAGATGCCGCCAAAGCGGAGCAGCCTGCGCACCCCTTCGCGATCCGGATTCGTCACCAGATAGGTTCCCACATCTTCCCAGACCGAATCGACCGTCCGCCCCAGAACCTCGGCCGCGACTTGCGCGATCCGGTCCGCAGTTCCAGGATCATAGCGCAGCATCGGCTCGAATGTCTCGACCGTATGCCCGGCGCGGCGGCAAATCTCCTGCCACTCCGATACACCAAAGGTATCAAGCACATAGCTTTGCAAGGACCGCAGCAGAAGCGCATCCATGTCCGACCCCGTCGCCAGTTCCGGGTCCAGACTAGCGCGCATTCGTTAACGGACCGCCCCAGATCATGGCAGGAAGATCAAACCCGCCGCATCGGTTCCCAGCTGGTTCAACAGCGCCGGAGCCACCGGAGGAGGCGCCTCGCGGTACTCGCGCAGCAGGGCAGCGGCCGTGGTCGCGTCAACATAGCGTCCGTCCAGATGGTTCGCCGCCCGGGTCTGGGCACGCCCCTCGACGTCAAGGTAGAGGCCGAGGATCTCGGTGTAATCGGCACTCCGCTCCAGAAACAGCATCGCCTCTTCCCCGGGTCGCGTCGGCAAGAGATCGGCCACCACCATCAGGCAGCCAGGGTGGCCACCCGGCAATGTCCGGTCACATACGACCTGCCAGTCCAGCAACAGGTAGTCGTCGACCGCAGCCAACAGCATGTCGCGCGTGTCCGCCGCGGATTCAGGCTGCACCGGCATCGCCGTCGCCAGGCTTGCCGCCAGCGCCGCCTTGTCCGGGACGATGGGCGGAGTGTACCCTTCAAGCCGCTTCGCCAGCGCCTCCTGTCCCGGCTCTTTCGCCTTTGATTCCAGCGTCGCTATCACCTCCGCCCCCGGCTTGCCCCAGGACCGCAGCGCGTAGACATCCAGTTCCTCGACCGGAGTTCCGCCATCGGCAAAGCGTGTCAGCTGGCTCTGCGCCGAAATCCGTTCGGCGTTCAGGACCGGCGTCAGCCACAGCGCAGCCAGCATGATGATCCCCAGCGCCATCATGATGTTGCTCTGCCGGATCCGCTCCATCCATCCCGACCCGCGCAGGACCGACGCCGCATAGAGCAGCCCGTAGCCCATGCCGATCCCGGCGACCAGAACAATGAACAACCGTTCGGGCGACCAGCCATAGTCGCCGACCCTCAGCCAGATCGCATAGTTCGCCAGCCCTGCAACCACCGGCAACACCAGCGCCATCGCCTGCGTGCAGCGTTGCAGGACCGGGCTTTGTGTCGCATCCGCGTCCTCTTGGTCGATGGCAATCGACACCAGGGCGATCCCGCCCGCCACCATCGTCAACAAAAGCGCGGCGGGAGACAGCCCGCTCACCAGCCCCTCCAGCCCCCGGAACGGCAGCGCCACCAGAAAGACCGCCATCACCGCCAGAACCGCGGGCAGGAACAGCCGGAACACCCGCAGCACCACATAGGGCGACAGGAAGTCGGCAAGATCGTGGATCACCGCCATCCCCAACCCGAACACCGCCCCGGTCAGGACCATCGGCACAATCTCATGCTCCAGCAGGCGGCGGATGACATCGATCCCGACGATCCGCAGCACTTCGTCCGACAGGTAGATCACCAGCCAGACAAGGCCGGTGAAGGCCGCCGCCGCCGACCCGCGCAACACGACCGACCAGGCCTCAAGAAACAGCGCCGGATAGTCGCGCCAGCCCGACTTCGCCGCCGCGATCAGGAAGGGAATCGGCAGCGTCGCCACGGTCAGCGCCGCCAGCGCTGACATCGGTGCGTTCAGGAAGTCATCCGTCTTGCCATAGCGCAGCGCCGTCAGCGCGATCAGCGCGGCCACCAGCACGGCCAGCACGGAGGCGCGCGGCAAGGCCCGACCCAGGCCGATCGGCCCCGCCATCGCCAGAAGCGCCCCGAAGCCTGTCAGGACCAGGCCGAACAGCACAAAGGCGGGGTATTGGCCGACCCAGTCCTGCTCATCCGCCTTGAACACGGCCCACACCAGCGCCCCGCCGATGCCACCGGCAAGCGCCAGCTGGATCCGTGCCGCAATCTGCCCCGTCATCGCCCGTCTCCCGTCTCGGCCAGTTGTTATTCGCTTGTGCAGTCCTGGCCGCATAGTCAGGATTTCCCGCTGGTTGCCAAGTGCTTTGCGCGACCGCTAAGCTTGTGCTGCCGCTGAAGAA
>JAFLCY010000117.1 GCA_017303485.1 Rhodobacterales bacterium | reverse complement strand
AGTGGTCGGTGTCGAAGGGGCCGTTCGAGGGAGCGGAGCAGCTTTGGTCGGTGTGTTTCGACCGTGACCGGGTATTGGCGGGGTCGAAGCCGGCCTATCTGTACGAGAGCCTAGACTGGGGCGAGAGCTGGCGGCGGCTGGAGGCGCTGACCGACCAGCCGGGGGCGGAGAGCTGGATGCCGGGGGCGGTGGGGCTGACGCTGCACACCATCCTCAGCGACCAGAAGGGGGGAATCTGGGTCGGGATCTCGGCGGCGGGGGTGTTTGAGTCGCGCGACGGCGGGAACAGTTGGACGATGCGGAACCGGAGGGGCAACCGGGCGGGGCCGGCGGGGGCACTGGCGCGGGACTGGGGCGACGGGGTGGAGTTCCGGCAGGAGGACGAGATCTTTTCCTGCGTCCACAACCTTGCCTTCGGGGCTGCGGAGGGGCTGATCTACATGCAGAACCACCAGGGGGTGTACCGCTCGCGCGATGGCGGGGCGGTGTGGGAGGAGGTGACGGAGGGACTGCCTTCGACGTTTGGTTTTCCAGTGGCGGCGCATCCGACGAAGCCGGGGACGTTCTGGGTGTTCCCGCTGAACGGGGATTCGATCGGGCGCTATCCGGTGGAGGGCCGGGCGCTGGTCTGGAAGACCGAGGACGGGGGGGAGAGCTGGGTGGGGAAGGGTGTCGGGCTGCCGGAACGGGATTGCTTCTTCACCGTGCTGCGGCAGGGGATGGCCTCGACCGCGGGCGGGGTGGCCTTCGGGACGAATTCGGGGTCGGTGTTCCTGAGCCGGGATGAGGGAGAGAGCTGGGAGGAGGTTGCGCAGCACCTGCCGACGGTGCTGTCGGTCGAGTTCATGGGGTAGGTGCCCCGGGGTAGCCAAGTTGGTTATATCGCGTTTTATCAGATGATTGTGCGTGAAAGTCGAGGCGGCTCCGTCACTTTGACCCGCCCGTCAAGGGGCGGGAATGGCTGACCTTTCCAGCGCCCTTCGATCCGGTAGGCTTGCAGGCGGAGCCTGCGCGGAGGGATGATGGCGACACTGGTGTCGATTGCGGTGATCGTGGCAACGGCGTTCGGGACAGAGTGGCTGCTCGACAGCTGGCTGGGCGAGGGTTTGCGGGTCTGGGTCGGGCTTGCCGGGGTAGGCCTTCTGGTTCTGGCTGGGGCACTGGTGCAGGCGAGCGAGATCAACGAAATCACGCGACTGCTGCGCCGGGCGATGCTCGGGGCCGCGCTGCGCCCGATCGGCAAGCTTCTGCCCTGGCTTGGACGGCGGCTCGGTGGGCCGGGGAACGACCCGGCGCAGGCGGAGCGGACCGCGCCATCCTTGCGCTGGTCCGGCACAAGCGAATGGCTCTTGCGTTTGGGATGGGCGGGGTCGCTGATCGGGATCGGGATGGTCTGGACGGGAGTCCTCGCAGGGTAGGGGCAGCCTGTGCCAAGGGGTGCAGGGCGTACGGCTGGCGAAGGGCGCAGGGCGCCGGCTAGCCGGGCCAGATAGTCCGACCTCTGGCTGCCCGGTGCCCCGCAAGCAAAGACGCCCGAGGTTTTCCCCGGGCGTCGTGGTGGGCGGGGAGGTGGGCCCAGGCGCGACCCACCCTGATCCGGGCCGGGATCAGCCGTCGAAATCCACCGTCTCCATGATCTTCAGCGCCGCCGCACGGGCTGCGGCGATGTCGGCCAGCGGGGTAGCGTCGGGGGTGAACTCGCCCCAGCTTTTCACAAGCTCCGACCGTTCGACGCCCGCCTTGACCGGGAATTCGTAGTTGGTCTCGGCATAGATCTTCTGGGCGGCGTCGGAGGAGAGCCATTCCATGAACTTCAGCGCATTGTCGTGGTTCGGTGCGGATTTGGTCATCGCGACGCCCGAGATGTTCAGGTGCGTGCCGCCCGCCTCGAAGGTCGGGAAGACGATGTTCACGGCGTCGGCCCAGGCTTTCTGCTCCGGGTCGGCGAGCATCTGGCCCATGTAGTAGGTGTTGCCAAGCGCGATGTCACATTCGCCCGCCGCGATGGCCTTGACCTGGTCGCGGTCGCCGCCGTCGGGCTTGCGGGCGAGGTTGGCTTTCAGGCCCTCGGCCCAGGTGGTCGCATAGGCCTCGTCATGGTGGACGATGATCGCGCCAAGGAGGGCGATGTTGTAGTCGTGCAGGCCCGAGCGGGTGCAGAGTCGGCCCTTCCACTTGTCGGAAGCAAGGTCTTCGTAGGTGGTGACTTCACCGGGGGCCACGCGCTCTTTCGAGGCATAGACGACACGGGCGCGCGAGGTGAGGCCGAACCAGTGGTCGGCGGGGTCGCGCAGTTCGGCGGGGATGTTCGCTTCCAGCACGTCGGACTGGACGGCTTGGGTGACGCCCGCGTCGACGATCTGCATCAGGCGGGCGATGTCGACGGTGAGGACGAGATCGGCGGGCGAACGGTCGCCCTCGGCCTGCAGGCGTTCGGCCATGCCCTTGTCGACGAAGGCCACGTTGACCTTGATCCCGGTTTCGGCAGTGAAGGCATCGACAAGCGGCTGGATCAGCTCGGGCTGGCGGTGGGAATAGACGTTGATCTCTTGCGCGAAGGCTGGGACCGAGGCGGCGAGGAGAGCAAGGGTAGAGAGACGCAGCATTGGCTGACTCCTTTTGTCGGGTTTACGGGGCGCTTAAACCTGAGTCTTTCACTTGGGTCAACCGGGAATTCGGCGTGGGGTGGTTGCCCAAAGGCAACCACTCTGCGGTTTTCTGCCGCGCGGGGTTGAACGATGTGCCCAAAAAGCGGAGATCAGGCGAGCGAGGCCACGTCCTCCTCCTGCCAAGGATTGAAGCCCGGGACGGCCCGGCACTTTGACATGGGGGCCGTGATGGCTTGGGTTTCGCTGTTCTTCGCCGGTATTTTCGAAATTGTCTGGGCCTGGGCCATGAAGGCCTCGGACGGATTCACCAAGCCCTGGGCGGTGGTCCTGATGCTGGTGACGATGGGGCTGAGCTTCGCGCTTCTGGCCCATGCGATGAAGGTGCTGCCCTTGGGGACGGCCTATGCGATCTGGACCGGGATCGGCGCGCTTGGGGCGTTCGTCGTGGGCATCCTGATCCTTGGCGAACCCGCCACGGCGCTGCGCATGCTGGCGGCGGCGCTGATCCTGTCGGGGATCGTGCTGATGAAGCTCGCGACCTGACACGCCTTCTAGCGCGCCTTGTCCTCGGCCTTGGCGCGGTTCCAGAGCGCGTCCATCTCGGCGAGGTCACTGTCGGCGGGCTTGCGCCCGGTCTCGGCCAGCCAGTCCTCGATCCGGGCGAAGCGGCGGGTGAACTTGGCGTTGGCGGCCCGCATCGCGGCTTCGGGATCGACCTTCAGGTGGCGGGCGAGATTGGCCATGACGAAGAAAAGATCGCCGATCTCCTCGGTCAGATGGTCGTGGGACAGGGTGTCGCGGGCCTCGACCACCTCGCGGGCCTCTTCGACAAGCTTGTCCAGTACCTCGCCGGTCGAGGGCCAGTCAAAGCCGACGCGGGCGGCGCGGTTCTGCAGTTTCAGCGCGCGGGTGAGGGCGGGGAGGCTTTGCGCGATGCCGTCGAGGGTGCGGGCAGTCCCGCGTTCGGCGGCCTTCTGCGCCTCCCAGTCGCGGGTCTGCTGCTCGGGCGTCTTGTCGCGGCTTTGATCACCGAAGACATGCGGATGGCGGGCGACCATTTTGTCGGAAATGGTCTCGACCACCTCGGCAAAGGTGAAATGCCCGGCCTCAGACGCCATCTGGGCGTGGTAGACGGTCTGGAACAGCAGGTCGCCCAGCTCGCCCTTCAGCTCGGCCCAGTCGGCGCGGTCGATGGCGTCGGCGACCTCGAAGGCTTCTTCCAGCGTAAAGGGGGCGATGGTGGCGAAGCTCTGCGCGATGTCCCAGGGGCAGCCGGTCTGCGGGTCGCGCAGGCGGGCCATGATTTCCAGAAGACGGTCGATTCCCTCGCCTTCGTGAACGAGTCGGTCGCTGGCAGGGCGGTCAAGTTGGGGAAGGGTCATTGCGGCCAACCGGGTTTTGCGATTTGATCAAAGGCAACGTCCGAAGGAGTCCGACATGCCCGTTCTGAACCGTATCGCCTCATATGCCGAGGAAATGAAGGGGTGGCGGCATTATCTGCACCAACACCCGGAACTTGCCTTCGACTGCCACGATACGGCGGCCTGGATCGCGGACCGGCTGCGCGAGATCGGGGTGGACGAGATTCATGGGGGAATCGCGAAGACCGGGATCGTGGCGCTGATCAGGGGGCAGGGCGAAGGGCCGGTGATCGGGCTGCGCGCCGACATGGATGCGCTGCCGATCGAGGAGCTGACCGGGGCGGCCTATGCCAGCACCGTGAAGGGCAAGATGCATGCCTGCGGCCATGACGGGCATGTGACGATGCTGCTGGGCGCGGCGAAGTATCTGGCGGAGACGCGGAACTTCGCGGGCACTGTGGCGCTGATCTTCCAGCCGGCGGAAGAGGACGGCGGCGGCGGCAATGTCATGGTGCAGGAAGGGATCATGGACCGGTTCGACATCGGCCAGGTCTACGGCATCCACAATGCGCCGAACGTGCCCTTCGGGCATTTCCAGACCACGCCCGGGCCGCTGATGGCCTCGGTCGATACCGCCGTGGTGAAAGTCACCGGCAAGGGCGGGCACGGGGCGACGCCGCATGAATGCGTCGATCCGGTGGTGGCCATCGTCGGCATGGTTCAGGCGGTGCAGACCATCATCCCGAGGAACGTCTATGCGCTGGACGAGGCGGTGATCTCGGTCACCATGATCCATACCGGATCGGCCTCGAACATCATCCCCGAGGAGGGGACCTTTGCCGCTACCATCCGCTGCTTCAAGCCGGACGTGCGGGCGCTGTTGAAGAAGCGGTTCTTCGAGATCGTCGAGGGCCACGCGGCGGCCTATGGGGTAACCGCCGACATCCACTACGACTGGGGTTATCCGGCGACGATCAACCACGAGGAAGAGGCGGATTTCGCCGCCGAGGTGGCGCGGGAAGTGTCGGGCGAGGACGCGGTTGACGCCCGCGCGGGCCGCGAGATGGGGTCGGAGGATTTCAGCTACATGCTGGAGGCACGGCCGGGGGCTTACCTCTTCCTCGGCACCGGGCCGGGGGCGGGGCTGCACCATCCTGCCTTCGACTTCAACGACGAGGCGGCCCCGGTCGGCGCCAGCTTCTTTGCCCGGCTGGTGGAGCGGGCTCAGCCCCTGGGCTGACGGAAAAGCGGGATCAGGCCGAAACCGATCTGCCCGGTGAGACCAAGCGCGCCGGGCGGGGTCGCCATGGCAGCGAGGAACTGCCCGGGCGTCTGGCCGAAGGCGAGCGCGGTGGCGAGTTCCAGGAGCATCAGCATGAGGAAGCTTGCAACTCCCATGCCAAGGCGCGGGGTCTGCGGCCAGTGGCTCAGGACCCGGCCCGCGACAAACCACGAGAGGGTGAGGACCAAGGGCAGTTCCAGCGCCACGGCGAGGAGTGGCCCGACCCTTGGTGCAACAAGGCCGACGCGCAAGGCGCCAATCACGAAGGCGGTGGCGAAGACCGGCAGGACATAGGCAAGGGCAGGCTTCAGCATCGGGATGTCGGACTGGCCGGGCAGGGGCGGTAGGTCTAGAGTGCCGCCATCGACCCGTTTCAGGAAGAGGATTCTGCCGTGAAGGCTCTTGCGATTTCCATTCTGGCCCTCGCGGCGTCTCCCGCGCTCGCCGACGAGTATTTCGGTTTCCGGTCGCCCACCGGGAACATCCATTGCGCGATGTATACCTTCGACGGACGGGCCGAGGCGCGCTGCGATCTGCAGGACTACACGCCCACGTACACCAAGCGTCCTGCCGGCTGCCAGCTCAACTGGGGCATGGCCTTTGCCGTCGGCTCGGCGGGCAAGGGGGAACTGGCCTGTGTCGGAGACACGGTGCAGGACCCCGGCAACCCCGTGCTGCCCTATGGCGAAGCGGTGTCTCTGGGGGGCATCTCCTGCGTTTCGGCGAAGACGGGCATGACCTGCACCAATGCCGAAGGCCACGGGTTCAGCGTCGCGAAGGCCAAGCAGAAGCTGTTCTGAAGGGCTGTCCGCGTGGCTGGGGCCGAAATGCCTCTGGCGGGGATACTTGCGCCAGTATGAAACCGCGAATCGGGTTTGGCGGTTGCCGGTAACGCAGTGAGGTCCTGATGGGGCCGGATCAACCTTTGGACACCATATCTTGCCCCACCGCTACCTTTGGGCCAAGGCGGGGGCTGGTCAGATTTTGATCAAACTGATACATTGACTGTGCAGTCAGTGACCGGAGATTCAAATGACCCTCGCCCTCAAGCAGAACACGCCGTCGCCCGACGACCTGTGGGAAATGGACCGGGCGCACAGCCTGCATCCCTGGACGAATTTCGGGCCGTTCGAGAAGGAGGGCTCTCTGGTCATCGCACGAGGAGAGGGCTGCTATCTCTGGGATGCCGAGGGGCGGCGCTATCTGGATGCGGTCGGCGGCATGTGGTGTACCAACGTCGGCCTGGGCCGCAAGGACATGGCGCAGGCCATCGCCGAACAGGTGGAGCGGCTGGCATTTGCCAACAGCTTTGTCGACGTGACGAACGAGCCCTCGGCGCGGCTGTCGGCCAAGCTGGCCGCACTTGCGCCGGGAGACCTGAACCGGGTGCATCTGACAACGGGCGGCTCCACGGCGGTGGATACCGCCGTGCGGATGGTCTGGTACTACCAGACCTGCATGGGGCGGCCGGAGAAGACCGACATCGTTGCGCGGGACCATTCCTACCACGGCTCGACCTACCTCACGCAGTCGGTCGGCAAGCGGCCGGGCGACCGGGTGGCCGAGTTCCGCTACAAGGAGGACGGCATCCACCACCTGACCCCGCCGAACCCCTATCGCCGCCCGGAAGGGATGAGCGAGGCGGCGTTCTGCGACATGCTGGTTGCCGAGTTCGAGGCGCTGATTGCGCGCGTCGGCGCGGACCGGATCGGCGGCTTCATCGCCGAGCCGATCCAGGCCTCGGGCGGGGTGATCGTGCCGCCCGAGGGCTATCTGCGCCGGATGTGGGAGATTTGCCAGCGCCACGACATCCTGTTCATCGCCGACGAGGTGGTGACGGCCTTCGGGCGGCTGGGCCACTGGTTCGCCTCCGAGGCCGAGTTCGGCGTGGTGCCGGACATGATCACCACCGCCAAGGGTCTGACCTCGGGCTACCTGCCCTTGGGCGCGCTGATCTTCAGTGACCGGATCTGGGAGGCGATGGCGGCGAAGGGCGAGCGCTGGTTCACCACCGGCTTCACCTATTCCGGCCATCCGGTCAGCTGCGCGGCGGCGTTGAAATCCATCGAGATCATCGAGACCGAGGGCTTGCTGGAGAACGCGGCCGTGGTCGGGGACTATTTCCTTGACCGGCTGAAGGGGCTTGAGGGCCTGCCACTGGTGGGGCAGGTGCGCGGACGGCGGCTGATGGTCTGCGTGGAGAACGTGGCCTCGAAGCTGACCAAGGAGCCGCTGCCGGACGGGGTGAATGAGAGCAAGCGGATCAGCGATACCGCCGAGGCGATGGGGCTGATGGTGCGGCCTATCGGGCATCTGAACGTCATGTCGCCGCCCCTGACGATCACGAAAGATCAGGTGGATTTCGTGGTCGAGACGCTGGAAAAGTCGATCCGCAAGGTCACGGACGAGTTGGTGCGGGAAGGGCATCGGATCGGGTGATTTGATCAAATCCTGATCCCGGAGCTTGACAACCGGGCGGGGCAGGGGTTTCCTGCCCTTCCCGGATCCGCGCGTCTCCGTTGAATGACTGCGCTGACAGACCCGAGATACCCATGGCACTTGAAGATGCGAAGACGCAGGTCGACACTGCGTTCACCCGGAAATCCAACCGGGGCTATGCCTTTGAAAACGCGTTCGGCGGGGCGACAAGCTTTCTGCGGCGCAGCTATACCAAGGACCTGACCGGCGTTGATCTGGCGATCACCGGCGTCCCGTTCGACCAGGCGGTGAGCCATCGCACGGGCACCCGCTTCGGCCCCCGCGCGATCCGCGAGGCGAGCGCGCTGATGCCCTATGACCCGCCGCCCGGCTGGGGCACCGATCCCTTGGAGGAGCTGTCGATCGTCGACTATGGCGATGTGGCCTTTGACTACGCGAACGTGCCGGAGTTTCCCGCGACACTGACCAGCCACATTCGCACGATCCTGACCGCAGGCGCCGGGACGGTGGTGCTGGGCGGCGACCACTACATCACCTTCCCGATCCTGAAGGCCTATGCCGAGAAGTTCGGCCCGGTCAGCCTGATCCATTTCGACGCGCATTCCGACCTCTGGCCGGATGACAACCCGGACCGGATCGACCACGGCACGATGTTCTACAAATCGGTCAAGGCGGGGCTGGTCGATCCGAAGACCTCGGTCCAGATCGGCATCCGGACGACGACCGAGGACTACCTTGGCGTCAACGTCATCACAGCGCGTGAGGCGCATGAATGGGGCGTGACGCGGGTGGTCGAGACGGTGAAGGGTATCGTCGGCGACCGGCCCACTTACCTGACCTTCGACATAGACGCGCTGGACCCGGCCTTTGCGCCCGGCACCGGCACGCCGGTCTGGGGCGGACTGTCCTCGTGGCAGGCAGCGGCAATGCTGCGCGATCTGGCGGGGATCAATCTAGTCGGGGGCGATGTGGTCGAGGTTTCGCCGCCCTATGACACCACTGGCGCGACGGCCATTGCCGGGGCGCATGTCGCCTATGAGCTGATCTGCCTGTATCACTGGGCGCGGACGCAACGGTGAGGGGGCGGGCGAAAGTGGGGCTGGTACTGGCTTTCGCCCTGATCGCCTTTCTCGGGGCGCTGGCCTTCATCCGGCTGGCGCCTTCTGATGCTGCGGACTGGCATGTCGATCTGGCCGCGCCGGGGTTCGACCCGTCGCGTGGCCAGATGTTCTGCATCACGCCCAACAACCGCTACGGGCCCCTGGCCGAGGACACTCTGGCGCGGCTGGATGCCGTGGCACTGGCGACGCCTCGGACAGAGCGGCTGGCCGGATCGGCGGCAGAGGGCCGGATCACCTGGGTCACCCGTTCGGCACTGATCGGTTTCCCGGACTACACCACCGCGCAAGTGATGCCGGGCCCCGGCCTTTGCGTCTTTGGCCGCCAGCGCTTCGGGAGGGGCGACATGGGGGTGAATGCGGCGCGGGTGGGCGGCTGGATGCAACAGGTGCTGGGCCTTAACGAGGTGCCGGACATGACGGGACTTCCCGCACAGCCTTGACGAGGGGGGCGGGCTGCGCCAAACCCCCGGCCATGGTTCCCTTGGACAAACTTGCCCAGATCACCGAACGGTTCGAGTTTCTCGAAGCGCAGCTGAATGCGGGCGCCGCCCCGGCCGAAATCGCCCGGATTAGCCGCGAGTATACCGACCTGAAGCCGGTGGTCGACGAGATCCGCGCCTACCGGCAGTCGCTGGATGACCTGGCCGAGGCGGAGGTCATGCTCTCCGACCCCGAGATGAAGGCGCTGGCCGAGGAGGAACTTCCCCGGTTGAAGGCCCGCATCCCGGAGATGGAGCAGGCATTGCGGCTGGCGCTTCTGCCGAAGGATGCCGCCGACATGCGGCCGGCGATCATCGAGATCCGGCCCGGCACCGGCGGCGACGAGGCGGCGCTCTTCGCCGGGGACCTTGCGCGGATGTACCAGCGCTATGCCGAACGCATGGGCTGGGCTTTCGAGGTGATCAGCGAACAGGCAGGTGAGGTCGGCGGGCTGAAGGAATTCTCGGCCCATATCCAGGGCGAAGGGGTCTATGCCCGGATGAAGTACGAATCCGGCGTCCATCGCGTGCAAAGGGTGCCGGAGACCGAGGCGCAGGGCCGCATCCACACCTCGGCGGCAACCGTCGCGGTGCTGCCCGAGGCGGAAGAGGTCGATATCGACATTCCGGCAAGCGACATCCGCATCGACACCATGCGCTCCAGTGGAGCGGGGGGCCAGCACGTCAATACCACCGACTCGGCGGTGCGGATCACCCACTTGCCCAGCGGGATCGTGGTCACGTCCTCGGAGAAATCCCAGCACCGGAACCGCGAGATCGCGATGCAGGTCCTGCGGGCGCGGCTCTATGAGGCGGAACGCGAGCGGCTGCATTCCGAACGCGCGGCGGACCGGAAGTCGCAGGTGGGTTCCGGTGACCGCAGCGAGCGCATCCGCACCTACAACTTTCCGCAAGGCCGGATGACCGACCACCGGATCAACCTGACGCTTTATGCCCTGCCGCAGATCATCGGGGGCGACCTGACCGAGGTGATTGACGCTCTCGTCGCCCATGACCAGGCCGAGCGGCTGGCGGAGATGGAAGGGTGAAGGCGCAGGACGCGCTGCGGCTTGCGGTGCCGCGGCTGATGGCGGCGGGGGTCGAGGATGCGGCCCGCGATGCGCGGGTGCTTCTCGCCCATGCGCTGGGGATCGCGGCGGACCGGCTGACGCTGCATCTGCCCGACGAGATGACGGAGCCGCAGGCGAAGTCATACGAGGAGGTTCTGGTTGCGCGCGAAGCCCGGCAGCCGGTGGCGCAGATCACCGGGCGGCGGCTCTTCTGGGGGCAAAGCTTCCGCGTCACCCGCGACACGCTCGACCCGCGCCCGGATACCGAGGCGCTGGTGGCAGAGGCCCTGACCCAGCCCTTCCTGAAGCTGCTGGACCTTGGCACCGGGACCGGCTGCATCCTGTTGTCCTGCCTCAAGGGAATGCCGATGGCGCGCGGGCTGGGTGTCGATATTTCCGAGGCGGCACTTGCGGTTGCGGCGGACAATTCGCGTGATCTCGGGCTGGAGGGGCGGGCGAGATTCCTCCGCTCGGACTGGTTCGCGGGCGTCACCGGCGCCTTTGACCTCATCGTCGCGAACCCGCCCTATATTGCCGAGGCCGAGATGCCGGGCCTTGCGCCAGAGGTGCGCGACTGGGAACCGCATCTGGCGCTGACCCCCGGTGGCGACGGGCTGGAGCCTTACCGGATCATCGCCCGGGGTGCGGGCGCGCGGCTGATGCCGGGCGGGCGGCTTCTGGTCGAGATCGGACCGACGCAGGGACCGGCCGTCGCAGCCCTGTTCCGGGCGGCGGGGCTTGAAACCATCCGCGTCCTGCCCGACATGGATGGACGTGACCGGGTGGTTGCGGCAACGAAACCGGGCGCACAGGACCGTTGCGGCTGTGCCTGACCCCCGGCCAATCCACGGGAAATCACGAAAAATCGCTTGTCACCTGCGAAAGCCTGTGATTAGTGACCCGTGTCGGGCGCGGATTTTCATCCGCCCCGGCAAAATGCCCAAGCCCTGCTGACCTTGATTTTGCGGCCCATGAGGGGCGGCGGTAGCAGGCCAAAGCCATCATAAGGACCAGATGCGCTCCTCCAAGAAACGCTCGCGTTCCAACCAGAACCGCCCGCGCACCCTCGGCAACATTGTCAACCGCGTCTTCGATTCCTCGGGCCCCGAGGGCAAGGTGCGCGGCACGCCGCAGCAGATCATCGAGAAGTACCAGATGCTCGCGCGGGACGCGCAGCTCTCGAACGACCGCGTGGCCGCCGAGAACTTCCTTCAGCACGCCGAGCATTACACCCGCATGCTGGCCGAGGCGATGAAGGAAATGGCGGCCGAACAGGAAGCGCGGCAACAGCAGTACCAGCAGAACGGCGGCCAGAATGGCGGTCAGCAGGGTGGCCAGCAGGGCCAGCCGCGCGGCGACCGCCAGGGCGAAGGCCAGGACCGTCGTGACCGCAATGACCGGGGCGATCGCGACAACCGCGACAATCGTGACAACCGGGGTGAGCGTCAGGACCGGGGCGAGCGTCGGCAGGACTTCAACCGCGACTACCGCGAGGAGCGCAGCTTCGTCGCGGAAGAGCAGCCGATGGCCACGGATGTCATCGAACTGGATGGCGGCGACGATACCGGGCTGATCGAAACACCGGAATCCGCGCCCCGCGACGTCCAGACCCGTGAAGTGCCAATCCGTGAAACTCAGGCCGATGAAGCCCCGGCTCGTGAAGCGCCCGCCCGGGCAGCTCCGGCCCGG
>JAFLCY010000116.1 GCA_017303485.1 Rhodobacterales bacterium | reverse complement strand
ACTCTCGGCGGTCGACAGCACCCAGCCGATCATCCCCTTCGGCCCGCAAACGTAAAGATGCGTGCCAATCGGCTGGTTTTCCAGCACCTTCTTCAGGTCGATAACCTGTTTCTGGTCGTCGAAATAGCAATGAACCTGGGTTGGATGAGCCGCCGTCAGCCGGTCCATATAGGCGCCCAAGGGCTTTGACCGCGCCGAATAGTGCAGCTCGAACTTGCCACCGAGATTCGCCAACTGCCGGGTCTGCGCCAGGAAAGGCGTGATCCCGATTCCGCCCGCGATCATCAGGTGCTTCTTCGCGCGGTTGTCCAGCGCGAAGAGGTTCACCGGATAGGACAGCGTCATCTCCATCCCCGGCGTGACATGCCGGTGCATGAAAAGCGATCCGCCGCGCCCGACATCATCGCGGCGAACGGAAATCTCGTAGCCCGTCCGATCCTCGGGGTCGGACATGAGCGAATAGGGGTTCAGCCTGCGCGTGCCGTGGTCGTCCATCTCGATCACGGTATGCGCGCCGCCGGAAAAAGCCGGCAGGTCCGATCCGTCGCGCGCTACGAAGCGGAAGCGCTTGATCAGCTCGTTGACCTCTACCACCTCGGCCACGCGGACTTGTAGCTTCGCACCGCCGCTCATTTGAACCTCACCACGCTTTCCGGCACCAGTCCGGGGTCTTCCGCATCGATATTCACACCCTGGAAGGCCGCAATCCGCCGGGAGTAATGATCGCGGACGAACAGGCTCAACCCGCAATGGCTGCATTTGAACGGATCGGTCGCCACGTTCTCGGTGATGCCCTTGCAATGCACACATTGCACCCGCCGGACGGTCGAGCCGCGATGTTCCTTCTGCACCGAGGCATGCGGGAAGCCGGTGTTCATGATCTCACGTTCGGCCTGGCCGATCAGCCCTTCCGATCCCGCCAGATAGAACTGCGTTCCCATATGCGCCGCCGACAGCACCCGCGCCAGACGCGGCAACAGCGCCGGGATCGAGGGTGCGCGGAAGTATTGTGCCACGCCCAGGCTTTCCAGTTTGGCCGTCTGGTCGCTGCCGTCCGGGCCGGGACAATACATCAGATGCGTCGCCGCAAGAATTTCCGAACGATCATTCGCCTTTCCCAGAAGATCCGTCACCGCACCCGCGCCCTCACCATCGGCGATGATCAGATGCAGGCTGGCAGCGCGCGGCTCAAGGGGCGCATAGACCGGACGGCTTCGGATCGAAGGCGCGTCCACGGGGGTCAGCAAGGTCTTCACGGCTTGGGATTCCCTGGCAGGGGGGCCAGCCCGAAGGGCAGGCCCCGAAAGTGTTCACTTGGCGGTGCGGCGCTTCTTGTCCACATCGTAGAACGGCAGCGACGCCGACTTGCCCTTGATCGGGCCATGGGTGCCGCAACGGACCTCAAGCGCGGTGCCGTTGTTGGCGTCTTCCACCGGCAAGCGCGCGATGGCGACGGTCCAGTCGTTCAGCGGCGAATACATCGCCTGCGTCACCACGCCGACCTGCTTGCCGCCCTTGAAGACCGGCGCGCCGTTGCCGGGTACGTTCTTGCCTTCCAGCTTCATGCCGGAAATCTTGAAACGCTCCCTGCCCTTCAGCCGGTAATGTTCCTCCGCGCCGCGGAAGCCGACCTTCCCCGGCGAAACCGTGAAGTCGAGGCCAAGCTCCCACAGCGTGTCGCCCGGGCCTTCGTTCTCGAACGGGTACATTTCCGAATTGTCGAAGGGGAAGAACAGAAGGTAGCTCTCGGTCCGCAGCATGTCGAGCGTGGTGAACCGGCAGGGGATGATCCCCATGCTTGCGCCTTCCTCGAGGATGCGGTCCCAGATTTCCACCGCGTCCTGGCCCCGGCAGAAGATCTCGTAGCCGCGCTCGCCAGTATAGCCGGTGCGCGACAGGGTGATCGGCTTGCCGAACAGGCTGGTCGGCATATGCCCGAAATAGGGCAGCGCGCGGACGCCGGGGACGTGCTTTTCCAGATAGTCCACCGCCAGCGGCCCCTGCAGCGACAGGTCGTGCAGGTTGTCGTCAAAGCGGATCGAGACATCGCGCCCAGCCGCGGCCATGGTCAGCTGCTCAAACCCCTGGCCCGAACCATGCACGACCATGAAGCTGTTCGGGCCCATGCGGTAGATCACGCAGTCGTCGACGAACTTGCCCCCGTCGTTCAGCATGCAGGCATAGACCGCGCGGCCCGGCATCAGCTTTTCCATGTTCCGCGTCGTGGCGCGTTCGATCACATGGCTGGCCGCGTGGCCGGTGATGTGGACCTTCTTCAGGCCCGAGACATCCATCAGCCCCGCCTTGGTCCGGATCGCCATGTATTCGGCATCCGGGTCGCCCTTGGAATAGGACCAGGCGGTTCCCATCCCGCTCCAGTCCTCAAGATTGGACCCAAGCGCGCGGTGTCGGTCGATCAGCGTCGAGAAACGCCAGGAATTGGTCATGGGTCAGCTCCCTGAGGCATGTTGATTTTCGTCTACTCTCAGGTGATTCTCGCCAGAAAGCAATAATGTTGTGCAACAAAATTTCTTGTGAGAAAACATCCGCGCAAAAAAATGACCGCCCCGAAGGGCGGCCACTCAAGTCTCAGCAGTCAGGCGTCAGGCTGGCAGGACGAAGAACCAGTTCGCCCAAAGCACCAGCACCGCACCCGCCGCCAGGGCAAGGTAGGGCAGAATGCCGGCCTTCCGCTCACCCAGCTCGCCGTAGGGCAGGCCAAGGTCGTCATAGGCCTCCTTCGGGAACTTGCCGCCGTCGCGGAAATAGTGCCGATACCAGAACACCGGGAAGATAAAGGCCGCGAAGATCAGGCCCGACCACAGCGCGTTCTCGTAGCCCCAGACCTTCGCGCCAGCGCCAAGGAACAGCGCGTTGACAAAGGCAAGGACCGTGTTCAGCCCGATCAGCAGGGTCGGCGCCTTCCAGGGCCGCTCCATGTGGGCAGAGTCGATGCGGTGGATCCAGCCGGCGTTCAGGTTCAGGAAGTTGAACAGGATATAGCCGACATTCGAGATCGCGAGGACGTAGAAGTAACCACCCACGTCCGAGGCCAGCGCCAAGAGGATCACGTTGAAGCCGAAGTCGGTCCACATCGCATTGCGCGGCGCACCGTGGCTGTTGACCTCGCCCAGGTACTTAGGCAGCCAGCCATCGCGCGAGCCCTGATAGAGCGTACGCGACGAACCCGCCATCGCCGTCATGATCGCCAGGAACAGCGCCATGATCATCAGGATCACGAAAATCTGGGTGATCACCGGCCCGCCGCCGATCATGTTGCCCATCGCCTCGCCAACCCCGGTGCCGTCGACGATGCCGCTGGCCAGCATTCCCTCTTGCCCCAGGACACCCTGGAACGAGAACGGGATCAGGAAGAAGAAGACGCAGCATAGAAGACCCGAGTAGAAGATGGCCCGGAACGTGTCGGTCTTCGGGTCCTTCAGCTCGCGGGTGTAGCAAACCGCCGTCTCGAAGCCGTAGGTCGACCAGGCCGCGATGTAGAGGCCGCCGAGAAACAGCGTCCAGCCCCCGATGTTCCACTCTCCATCCACACCGGAATAGGCGGCGGTCGGCGGCACCAGATTCGTCACGTTCATCCAGTTGATTGCCCCGGTCAGGATCGGCACCAGGCCGACCAGCAGCAGAGGAACCAGCACGATGATCGCCAGCCACTTCTGCGCCGAAGCGGTCGAGGCGATACCCCGCTCCTGGATCATCAGGATGATCAGCATCAGGATGACGCCGATCACGAAGGTCGAGTTGAAGTGCAGGTTGCCCAGGCCCGGAATGGTGATCATGAAGGCTTCCCAGGTGCGGAACGCGGGCGTAAGGGCTGCCACGCCATCGGTCGCGGCGACGGTCTTGATCGCGTCCTCGACCGCCGTGCCGGCATTCGCCGCCATGTAGTCGATCACCGACTGCGTCTCGGCCGTGTAGCTGCCGATGTTTGCCGTCACCCAGTCCATCACCGGCTGGCTGTCAGCCAGGGGAATTGGAAAGAGAGCGTTCAGGATATAGCCCGCCGCGATGGCGCAGCCCAAGGACAGCACCGGCGACCAGGCGAACCAGTTGCACCAGACCGACAGCGGCGCGATCAGCTTGCCATAGCGCAGCCAGGCCGTCGCCCCATAGACCGAGGTCCCCCCCGACTTGTTGCCGAACATCCCTGCCATTTCGGCGTAGGTAAAGCTCTGCAGAAACCCCATGATCATCGAGATGATCCAGACCACGAAGGCCAGCTTCCCCGTGGTCCCCGCGATCCCGCCGATCGAGAACAGCACCAGGGGCGGCACTCCGGCCGCAACCCAGAAGGCGCCTTTCCACGTCAGCGCCCGGACCATCTGGCCCGATCCAGTTTCAGTCGTCATTCCCTCTCTCCTGTTGGGTCACACAAGCGGCGCTTGGGCAAGTCTTCCTGCCAGCCCTTCCTTCCGCCGTGCGGTCATGTCGGTGTGTTTCGGACGTCAGTCGTTCAGTCCAGTCCCCGTTTCTCTCCTTCGTCAGGCGCAGAATCGTCTCAGGTTGTGCGCAAGCCTGCGGCCTGATGTCGCGCAGGAAAGCACGGGCCTACAGGCATGGCGAGCAAAAAATTATCCGTGCGAAAGAAAGTTTCCCTTAGATCGTGATTGACGCAACACTCTGCGCCAAGGATAGCCAGCGGCGCCGATTCCGGCACCACTGACCTGTTCCGCATACCCGATCAGTTGCGCAGGTAGCTTTCCATTGAATCCTCCAGCGCGTCCTTCCAGGGCGTGTGGTGGACCGGCGCCATCGTGCCGGTGATGACCGACTTGTAGGCATGGTTGCGGAAGGCCATGATGTCCTGCTTCTTGTGGTCCTTCCACTCGAAGAAGGCCTCGCAGGCACCATCCACATCGAAGGACGGATAATCCGTCTCGGCGATCAGTTCCTTCACATAGTCGCCCTGGTAGTGGATCGCGTCATGCGCGTCCTGTCCGGCATCCTCGTGCTTCACGCGGTCCTCGACGTCCTTCACCAGAACCTTCTTGTCGGTCGGGATCTTGATCTTGCCCATGATCGCGTCGCGGACCCACCAGGCCTGCGCGTCGAACATGTTGAAGGTGAACCACTGGTCCTGCATGCCGACGTAGAACAGCTTCGGATTGTGGACATAGGCCACGCCCTTGTAGAGGTCGTTGGTCGCCAGCCGGTTCGCCGTCTTCAGCCGCAGATCGTCGGGCAGGAAGGGGAAGTGATGCTTGTAGCCCGTGCAGAGGATGACGGCATCCACCTTCTTCGACGTCCCATCTGCGAAATAGGCGGTGCTTTCGTCCATCCGCACCAACTTTGGAACTTCCTTCCAGTTGTCGGGCCATTTGAAGCCCATCGGCGCGTTGCGGTAGGCGACAGTGATCGACTTCGCGCCATATTTCCAGCACTGCGAGCCGATATCTTCGGCCGAATAGCTGGACCCAAGCAAGAGCAGGTCCTTGCCCGCAAACTCGCGTGCGTCGCGGAAGTCGTGGGCGTGCAGGACGCGGCCATTGAACTTGTCGAAGCCTGGGTATTCCGGCACGTTCGGTACCGAGAAGTGGCCCGAGGCGACGATCACATTGTCGAAATCCTCCTCGTACATCCGATCGGCCTTCAGGTCATGCACCGTGACGGTGAAGTTCCCCTTGCCTTCGTTGTACTTGACCATGCGGACCGTGGTGCTGAACCGGATCCAGTCCCGCACGCCCGCCTTCTTCACCCGGCCTTCGATATAGTCGAACAGCACGGCCCGCGGCGGATAGCTGGCGATCTGCTTGCCGAAATGCTCTTCAAAGGAATAGTCGGCGAATTCCAGTCCCTCCTTCGGTCCGTTCGACCAGAGATAGCGGTACATCGAGCAATGGACCGGCTCGCCGTGTTCATCGAGGCCGGTGCGCCAAGTGTAGTTCCACAAGCCGCCCCAGTTCGACTGCTTCTCGAAACAGACAACTTCGGGAATGTCCTCGCCCTTTGCCTTGGCCGACTGGAACGCGCGCAGTTGCGCAAGGCCAGACGGGCCCGCTCCAATGACGGCAACTCTCTTCTTCATGGTCAACCTCCGGATGTTGGATTCTGGGCACGCCCCTGGGCGCTGGAATTTTTCGTAGCCTAGTAATAAAGTTGCGCGTGTGTCAAATCTTCTTCCTGAAAGTAAACAAGAGAAACCCCGAGGAGGAGAATCCCCGGGGTCAGCTTTCAACTGATGCGTGAATGTTAGGCGCGGGTGGCCTTAGCGAGCAATGGTCACTGTGCAATGGGCGCGCGTCGCCACTTCGCTGGCCACCGATCCCAGTACCAGCCGCTGAAGTCCGCGTTTGTCGCCGGTGCCCATCACGATATGGGTGTAGCCGTTCTGCTCGGCATAGGCGATGATCGCGGGGGCGGCCTCGCGCGCGACCACCTCGATGGTGCCGACGTCACTGGCGCCTTCGCTGCGGGCCATGGCCTCGCCGTCGGC
Source organism: Rhodobacterales bacterium (assembly GCA_017303485.1). GTDB lineage: Bacteria > Pseudomonadota > Alphaproteobacteria > Rhodobacterales > Rhodobacteraceae > Tabrizicola. The sequence continues at coordinate 5,659 of JAFLCY010000116.1, read as the reverse complement.
AAGGATCTTCTGCACGTCCTCGGCCTTCCAGTGGCTGATCGTCGGGCCGCGTACACCGCCATGGGCGATGTTCACCGCGCAGATCGTCAGGTGCCCGCCCGTCGCCTTGGCGACTTCGGCAGCAAGGATGACGCCGACCGTCGCGTGATCGCTGCCATCGGTGGGACAGAGAATCCTGCTTGTCATTTTGTCCATTCCCTTCACAGTTGGTCTGATCCAAACCAAAGCGGAACTCCGCGCCGACTGCATTGACCTTGGTCAAGAGCCGCCGGGAAATCCGATCCCAATGAAAGGCACCAGATGACCCCAATCGATCCGAAGGACCGTAAGATCGCCAATATCCACGGTGCCGCCTTCACGCCCTTCGTCTATCCGGACGGCGTTGCTCTGGGCGATGCAGTGCTGCAGCTGGACGACAGCCAGGCGATCGGGCTGGGCTTCCATGTCTACCGGATGCCGGCCGGCATGACGACGCGCAGTCACCGCCACAACGGGCACGAACAGTTCCTGATCCTTGAGGGAGAGTTGCACGAAAGCGACGGGACCATCCTTCGCGCCGGGGATCTGGTGTTCTATCGCGATGGGACCGAACACAATTCCTACACGCCGGACGGCTGCCTGCTCGCGGTGCATATCGTGGGTCCGGAGACCCCGCTCGACTGAACAAAAGCCCCGGATTTCTCCGGGGCCAGTTGGGGGTTCAGGTACGGTAAGTCGGCAGCGGGAACTGCCCATCGGCCCCGGCAGGCACTGATGCCGGCCGGACCCAATTCCCAAGATGTCGCAAACGCGGCCCCGCAAGCCGTTGAAATTGCGGAGGCCGCCTTTTTGCCTGCCCTGGACAGGCGTCAGATATCCAGTGTGTTCTGGGTTTCCCAGGACGAGAAGTGCGAACAGAAGTCGTTCCACTCCTTGTGCTTCAGCTTCAGGTAAGCAGACGAGAACTCGTCGCCCATCATCGACTTGAGGGTCTTGTCCTTGTCGTATTCGCGCAGGGCGTCCAAGAGGTTCAGCGGCAGCTTCGGCGCGTTCTTCACCGTATGGCCCATCTGGTACATGTCGATGTCGTAGCGACGGCCCGGATCGGCCTTGGTGCGCACCCCGTCGATCCCGGCGGCCAGGATGACCGCCTGCATCAGGTAGGGGTTCGCCGCGCCATCGGGCAGACGCAGCTCGAACCGCCCCGGCCCCGGCACGCGGACCATGTGGGTCCGGTTGTTGCCGGTCCAGGTCACCGTGTTCGGCGCCCAGGTCGCGCCCGAAGACGTCCGCGGCGCGTTGATCCGCTTGTAGCTGTTGACCGTCGGGTTGCAGATCGCCGCCAGAGCGCTGGCGTGCTTCATGATCCCGCCCAGGAAGTTGCGGCCCTGATCCGACAGACCAAGTTCCTTCTTGTTGTCGGCAAAGGCGTTCTTCTTGCCGTCCAGCGTCCAGACCGAGATATGGGCATGGCAGCCCGAGCCGGTCAGGCCCTTGAACGGCTTTGGCATGAAGGTCGCCCGCAACCCATGCTTCTCGGCCACCGACTTCATCATGAACTTGAAGAAGCTGTGCTTGTCGGCGGTCTGCAGCACGTCGTCGTATTTCCAGTTCATCTCGAACTGGCCGGTCGCGTCTTCGTGGTCGTTCTGATAGGCCTCCCAGCCCAGGTCCAGCATGTAATCGCAGACTTCAGCGATACAGTCGTACTGCCGCATCACCGCCTGCTGGTCATAGCAGGGCTTCTCGGCAGTGTCGTAGGGGTCGGCAATCTTGTCGCCCTCCGGCGTCAGCAGGAAAAACTCCGGCTCGACCCCGGTCTTGACCCGCAACCCTTCCTTCGCCGCCTCGTCGACCAGGCGGCGCAGCACGTTGCGCGGGGCCTGGGCCAGCGGTTGTTCCTCCATCACGCAGTTCGAGGCGACCCATGCGACCTCCTTCTTCCAGGGCAGCTGGATCGCTGCTTCGGGATCGGGGACCGCCATCATGTCCGGATGCGCCGGTGTCAGGTCGAGCCAGGTCGCGAAGCCTGCAAAACCCGCACCATCCACCGCCATGTCATTGATCGCCTGCGTCGGCACAAGCTTGGCACGCTGGCCACCGAACAGGTCGGTGTAGGATACCATGAAATACTTGACGCCCTTCTCCTTGGCCCATTTGGCAAGGTCTTTAGCCATCATCGAACTCCCTGAGTCTTATCTGTTTCTTGTGGTGTCATGGGGAAACGGCGGCTCAAAAGCCGCCGTTCCGCCCCGGTATCCAGTTGGTGCCCGCCAGCGGAACCCCCGCCATCGCCGCCGCCTCGATGGTCAGCGAGCAGAGGTCCTCGGGTTCCAGGTTGTGCAGGTGGTTCTTCCCGCAGGCCCGCGCGATGGTCTGCGCCTCCAGCGTCATCACCTTGAGGTAGTTCTTCAGGCGACGACCGCCCAACACCGGGTCGAAGCGCTTGAACAGCTCCGGATCCTGGGTGGTGATCCCGGCCGGGTCGCGGCCCTCGTGCCAGTCGTCATAGGCATCCGCCGTGGTGCCAAGCTTCTGGTATTCGGCTTCCAGCTTCGGGTCGTTGTCGCCCAAAGCGATCAGCGCCGCCGTGCCGATGGCCACCGCGTCCGCACCCAAAGCCATCGCCTTGGCCACGTCCGCGCCGGTGCGGATGCCGCCCGAGACGATCAGCTGCACCTTGCGGTGCATGCCCAGATCCTGCAGCGCCTTAACCGCCTGCGGAATGCAGGCCAGGATCGGCATCCCGACATGTTCGATGAACACATCCTGCGTCGCCGCCGTGCCGCCCTGCATGCCATCCAGCACCACCACATCGGCCCCGGCCTTCACCGCCAGCGCGGTGTCGTAATAGGGCCGCGCGCCGCCGACCTTGACGTAGATCGGCTTTTCCCAGTCGGTGATCTCGCGCAGTTCGTGGATCTTGATCTCCAGGTCATCCGGCCCGGTCCAGTCCGGGTGACGGCAGGCCGAGCGCTGGTCGATGCCTTTCGGCAGGTTGCGCATGTTGGCAACGCGGTCACTGATCTTCTGGCCCAGAAGCATCCCGCCGCCGCCCGGCTTCGCGCCCTGGCCGACCACGACCTCGATCGCGTCGCAACGGCGCAGGTCGTCGGGGTTCATGCCATAGCGGCTGGGCAGGTATTGATAGACCAGCGTCTTGGAGTGCCCGCGTTCTTCCTCGGTCATCCCGCCGTCGCCGGTGGTGGTCGAGGTGCCCGCGGCACTTGCGCCACGGCCCAGGGCTTCCTTCGCCGGACCCGACAGGGCGCCGAACGACATGCCGGCAATCGTCACCGGGATATCCAGATGGATCGGCTTCTTGGCGAAGCGGGTGCCCAGCCAGACATCGGTCGCGCATTTCTCGCGGTAGCCTTCCAGCGGATAGCGGCTGATCGAGGCACCAAGGAAAAGAAGGTCGTCAAAGTGCGGCAGGTGCCGCTTGGTGCCGCCGCCGCGGATGTCGTAGATGCCAGAGGCCGCAGCCCGGCGGATTTCGGCGTTCACCGCCGGAGTGAAAGTGGCCGAAAAGCGCGGCGGGGTATGGGGAAAATCACTCATCTTTGCCTCAGTATGCCGCTGCGTTGTCGATGTTGAAGTTGTAGAGCTTGCGGGCCGATCCATAGCGCTTAAACTCTTCCGGCTTGGCCTTGCCGTCCGCTTCGCCTCGCTTGAGGAGGTCGGCGAGCAGCGCCAGATGTTCCGGCCGCATCTCTTTCTCGATGCAGTCCGCACCCAGCGACTTCACCGAACCGCGCACGAACAGCCGTGCTTCATACAGCGAGTCGCCCAGCGCGTCGCCGGCGTCGCCCAGCACGACAAGGTTGCCTGACTGCGCCATGAAGGCCGACATGTGGCCGATGTTGCCATGCACGACGATGTCGATGCCCTTCATCGACACGCCACAGCGTGACGACGCATTGCCCTTGATGACCAGCAGCCCGCCGCGCCCGGTGGCACCGGCATACTGGCTGGCATTGCCGTCAATAATGACCGCACCCGACATCATGTTCTCGGCCACGCCCGGCCCGGCCGAGCCCTTGATGCGGATCGTCGCCTGCTTGTTCATCCCGGCACAGTAATAGCCGGTGGAACCGCGCACGGTGATGTCGACCGGAGCATCCACCCCGGCGGCGATGGCATGCGCGCCCTTCGGGTTGATGACATCCCAGGCGGTCATGTTGGTCTGGCCCTTCAACGCGTGCAGCGCCGAGTTGAGCGCCCGCAGGCCCTCCTTGCCCAGATCGAAGCTCTGCATTCTCTCAATGCTCCCAGAAATAGACGGTGGCGGGTTCCGGTTCCCAGACGCGGGCGTCCTCGATCCCCGGCAGGTTGACCAGCGCCCGGTATTCCGACCCGAAGGCGACATACTGGTCGGTTTCAGCCATCACTGCGGGCTTGCAGGCGATGGGGTCGCGCACGACACCAAAGCCGTTCTTGGTGCCGACGACAAAGGTGAAGAACCCGTCAAGGTCGGTCAGCGTCGCCTCCAGCGCATTGCCCAGCGACTCGCCGGTCTGCAGCTTGTGGCTGATGAAGGCCGCGCCGACTTCGGTGTCGTTCTCGGTCTCGAAGGTCATGCCCAGCCGCTTCAGTTCCCGCCGGACGCCGTTGTGGTTCGAGAGCGAGCCGTTGTGGACAAGGCACTGGTCCGAGCCGGTGGAGAACGGGTGCGCGCCCATCGTCGTCACCGCGGATTCGGTCGCCATCCGGGTATGGCCGATGCCGTGGGTGCCCTTCATCTTCGACACTTCAAAGCGGGCCGCCACGTCTTTTGGCAGGCCGACTTCCTTGAAGATCTCGATGCTGTCGCCCGCGCTCATCACCTTCACTGACGGGCGCAGATGCGACAGCGCCGAGCGTGCGGCCTCCATCTGGGCCAGCGGCACTTCCAGCACCGCATGGGTCGACTTGATCAGCATGGTCACCGGCTGGCCGATGGCGTCATGCAGATCGCCGTCCAGATTCTTGAAGTCCTTGTCAGGGTTTTGCGACTGGATGGTGATCTTTCCAAGACCATCCTTCGCTCCGCTGTAGATCGCGATTCCGGCCGAGTCGGGGCCGCGGTCGGTCATGGTGATCAGCATATCCGTCAACATGGCGCCAAGTTTCGGCTCCAGCTTCGGGTCCTTCAGAAATAGTCCAACGATGCCGCACATGGATTCGTCTCCTTCACGTCGTTGCCAGAACGCTAGCATCGTCGAAATATGATATCAACTGATAAGAAACATTTTTCACCTCGCGGGAAAATCGCCGTTCAGAACGCAGACGCGCGCGGTTTTTCTTGACAGAATGTCGCAGGTAGCTTTCCTATAAGAAAACTTTTTTGCCGCGTGGGGAAACGACGCCCGGGCCGCGTCGCGCGGATGAACCAAGAGCCCAAGGGAGGGAACTGTGGGAGACCTTGATCAAAGGATTGAGGCGATGCACCGACGCGATGTCAAAGTGGCATGGGCGTTCGTGATCGGCCTCTGGTTTGCGGTGATCTTCGTAGCGATTGCAACCTGGGACCTGGCGCCGACCGGCGGCGCGCGTACGCTTCTGCTGATCGGCGGGGCGATTGTCCTGATCTTCAACACCGCCGCCATCCTGGCGATGCTGCGGCATTACCGCGAGGACCGCGACTTCATGTACGGCCTCGACATCAAGTTCCTCGACGAAGCCCGCGGCAGGAAGGGCT
>JAFLCY010000115.1:7505-12250 GCA_017303485.1 Rhodobacterales bacterium | reverse complement strand
GCCGTCGATGGGGGGTTGCGCGCTCATGGCCCGCATATACGCCGCAGCCGTGCCGCTTTCCAGCCCTTGGTCACGGAAAGCGCTTGCGCTTGTCGGCAAAGGGGTTTAGGGCGCCCCCACGGATGGGCCGTTAGCTCAGTTGGTAGAGCAGCTGACTCTTAATCAGCTTGTCGAAGGTTCGAATCCTTCACGGCTCACCATCCGTCTCCCTTCGATCGCGTCAGGCTGCAACCCATTGCAGCGGCGCAATTGATTCGGGGTTGACGTATCCAAGAGGCTTGCTTAGTGAGCCTCACGCAGTGGGCCGGTAGCTCAGTTGGTAGAGCAGCTGACTTTTAATCAGCGGGTCACAGGTTCGAATCCTGTCCGGCTCACCACCACGCCAGAAGGCCCGGTCCGCAAGGTCCGGGCCTTCTGCGTTTCAGATCATCCTGATGGTGTCCTTGCCGACCGCCAGCATATAGCCGCGGCGCGCGATGGTCTTGACCAGAAGTTCGGATACAAGCTGGTTGCCCAGCGCGTCGCGCAGGCGTTTCACCCGGGTTGCCCCGGCTGCCTCGTCACAGTCGGCCTCGTTGCGGCCGGAAATCACCGCCTCGATCTGCGCGCCTGTCAGCACCTCGTCGTCCATCCGCGCTTCGGCGAGGACGGAGAGCGTTTCCAGCGCGGCTTCGGTCAGCTGGAATTCAAGGTCGTTGATGTAGACCGCCCGTGCCTCGCGGCTGATCATCAGGCTGGCGACCTGGATGCCCGAGCGCTGGATCGCGGAAATACGGCGATTCAGCGCGATGATCATCACCAGGAAGACCAGCGCCGCGACCAGAAGGGCGGTGGAAAACAGCAGCAGCACGAAAATCACGCTGCGATAACTGGTCAGCACCTCGGAAAACGAGGTGCCCGACTGGGCCAGAATCTCCAGAAGCTTGATTTCCGCCCCGGTGTTCAGGTTGTCGTTCTCGACGAACAGTCGTTCGACCCGCGCGTTGAAGGCGTTGGCGTCGGGCAGGTTCAGGAACAGGAACAGCGCCGCAGCCAGAAGGATGAGGACGATGGCAGCGATTCCAAAAGCGACGACGCGGTTGCCTGCCTTCAGGCTTTCAGTAACGGAGGAAGAATTCTCCGGCACTCGCTTTCCTTTCTTCAAGACCCTCGGGGCCGAATGTGGACAGAACGGTCAGAAGCGTCCAGCCATCGCCCGCCAGTCTCGGCGCCAATTCGCCCTCGGCCGCACCGGGGCTGCAGTTGGCATCCGAAACCTGCGCGACACCGTAGTGAAGTTGCAGCGGTTCGTCACGCTTGGCCTTGTAGTCTGCATAGCACTCTGCCGCGGCAGGCCCGGCAAGCGCCAGGGCCAGTGCAGCGGAGATGATCAGTCGTTTCATTTTTTCCGCTCCGGAAAGGAGTCTGCCCGATTGCTGGCCAAGAATGCGCAGGTGCGCGATGATATTCAATATCATGCGGAATTCTCACGCTTTGATATTCGATAGCAAGTCGGATTTACCTCACTGATATGGCCTAGCAGGCCGGCGATATTGCTTACCCGGGGGCCTCGGGATGAGGGTCGGTCATCAGGCTCGCTTCAAGGATCGCAGCGGGCCAGCCAACCGGAACCGCGCATCAGGAGGCCACCCATGTCCACCTCGTACACAAGCAAGTCCTACCACATCGCTTCGCATGGCATCGGCGAGACCACGCTGTCGGGCCGTCGCCTGACAGCCATGATCACCGGGGGCGCCGCGGTGCTGGCGCTTGTGCTGGCCACGGCAATCCCGGCCCGGGCGGAAACGAACGACCTGACCAAGGCGCTGATCGCGGCGCTGGTGGTCGGTGCCATCGCACATGAGCTGAAGGACAATGACAAGCCGGCGCCCGAACCGGCAAAGGCAAAGCGCGTGCCCTCGGTCTGCGCCATCTCCATTGACGGGGCGGATCGGTCGGTGACGCTGTATCCGGAAAGCTGCCTGCGCGAAAAAGGGTTCAAGTATCGCCTGCCGCGCCACTGCGCCAATACGGCCACGATCTTCGGCGAGCGCGACCGGGTCTATTCGGCCAAATGCCTGAAGGATGCGGGCTTCCGGGTCACGGGGCGCTGAACACGGGCCGCCGAGGCGGTCTTGATCGGAGCGGGGTCGCCCTAACCCCCGCTTCCTGCTGGGGGTGGGAGGGTGAGCAGCTCCCGCCCCCTTTTTCACGGGCCGGTTCCGGGGTACGACCGGGACATGGCCACGCCGATCCCTGATTTTTCCTACGAGACCGCAGCTCTGGCAAGTGGCGCGCGGTTTGTCGTCGGAGTGGACGAAGTGGGGCGGGGGCCTTTGGCCGGGCCCGTTACCGCCTGTGCCGTCCTTCTGGATCCGGACCACATCCCGCGCGGCTTGCGCGATTCCAAGATGCTTGGCGCGGCCCGGCGCGAGGCCCTGTTCGACGAGATCATGGCGGTGGCAAGGGTTTCGGTCGCCCATGCGACGGTCGAGGAGATCGACAGCCTGAACATCCTGCGCGCCAGCCACCTGGCAATGGAGCGGGCAGTTGCGGGCCTGCAGCCCGACCATGCGCTGATCGACGGCAACCTGATCCCGCGCGGGTTGACCTGCCCGGCGACCGCCGTGGTGAAGGGCGACGCGAAATGTCTGTCGATCGCGGCGGCCTCGATCGTGGCCAAGGTGACGCGTGACCGGATCATGGTGGATTTGGCGCAACAGCACCCGGGCTATGGCTGGGAAGCCAATGCTGGCTACCCCACAAAGGCGCATCTCGATGCGCTGCACAATCTAGGCGTGACCCCTTGGCATAGGCGTTCCTTCAAGCCCGTCCACAACATGTTGTATCAAGGGAATTCTGTAACTTCTTGATTCAAAAAAGAATTTGACGGCGAATCGGCTCTGACTCATGATTCCGGGCAACAACGGCACACCAATGATGCCGGGGCAGAGGCAGAGATATGACGACCAAGAATACCACGGCGGAAGGTGTGCTTCCGCTGAACCAGATCCTTGCAGGTGACTGCGTGGAGGTGATGAACTCCCTCCCGGCCGGTTCCGTCGACCTGATCTTTGCCGACCCCCCCTACAACCTTCAGCTTCGTGGCGACCTGCACCGGCCCGACAATTCCAAGGTCGACGCCGTGGATGACCACTGGGACCAGTTTTCCAGCTTTGCGGCCTATGACGGGTTCACCAAGGACTGGCTGGCAGCGGCCAAGCGGCTTTTGAAGCCAAACGGGGCGATCTGGGTGATCGGATCCTATCACAACGTCTTCCGCCTTGGGTCAGAGCTGCAGAACCAGGGCTTCTGGCTGTTGAACGATGTCGTCTGGCGCAAGTCGAACCCGATGCCGAACTTCAAGGGCAAGCGGCTGACCAACGCGCATGAGACGCTGATCTGGGCCAGCCGCGACGAGGCGGCAAAGTACACGTTCAACTATGAGGCGCTGAAGGCCCTGAACGATGGTGTGCAGATGCGGTCGGACTGGGTGATCCCGCTCTGCACCGGGCATGAGCGGCTGAAGGACGAGAACGGCGACAAGGCGCATCCGACGCAGAAACCCGAGGCCCTGCTTCATCGGGTCATCGTGGCGACGACCAATCCGGGCGATGTGGTGCTGGACCCGTTCTTCGGCACCGGGACGACGGGCGCGGTAGCCAAGATGCTGGGCCGCGATTTCATCGGGATCGAGCGCGAGGAGGCCTATCGCAAGGCCGCCGCCGCGCGGATTGATCGGGTGCGGAGGTTCGATGCCTCGGCACTGGAGGTTTCGGGCTCGAAACGGGCGGAGCCCCGGGTGCCCTTCGGGCAGGTCGTCGAACGCGGAATGCTGCGTCCGGGGGAAGAGCTGTTTTCCATCGGGAACCGCTTCAAGGCCAAGGTGCGCGCCGACGGCACGCTGATCGGCAATGACGTGAAGGGATCGATCCACCAGGTCGGCGCGGCGCTGGAGGGGGCGCCCAGCTGCAACGGCTGGACCTACTGGCATTTCAAGCGCGACGGCAAGATGGTGCCGATCGACATCCTGCGGCAGCAAATCCGGGCCGAGATGGAGGCCGACGGGGCACGACCGCATTAGGATCGGTGGGCAGACTGCCCACCCTACGGAACACGCCTGTCCCCTGGACCGCCTGGGGGACACCTTTACCCCGCCGAGATGTCTCGGCGGGGTTTTTTCGTGGCACGAAGGCTTTGGTTGATCGCGGGCCGGAACTCTCCTATCCCGGGACAATCGTCTTATCGAGGCTGGCATGGTCTTTCGGCGGCGCAATCCGCTTTCGCTGCCGCAGAAGCTGCGGGCCACGCTGCTTCCACCGGGCGGATGGCGCCGGGCGTTGATCTATCTGCGCCACCGCCTTACCCGCATTCCCGATGCGCCGCATCGGATCGCCCGGGGCGTCGCTTGCGGCATCTTCGTCTCGTTCACTCCGTTCTTCGGGATCCACCTCATCCTGGCGGCTGCCCTTGCCTGGGCGATCCGCGGGAACATCCTCGCCGCACTGATCGGCACCGCCGTAGGCAATCCGCTGACCTTCCCCTTCATCGCCGTCCTGTCGCTGGATGTGGGGCGCGCGATCATGGATACCGGCGACGGGGTCCCGTTCTCACAGATCATGACCGCCTTCGGACAGGCCGGCGACGAGATCATCCGCAACTTTCTGGCCCTGTTCACCGCCGACGTGATGGCATGGGACCGGCTTGACCGCTTCATGGAGGGCGTCTTCCTGCCCTACCTGATCGGCGGCATTGCCCCTGGGGTT
>JAFLCY010000115.1:0-7467 GCA_017303485.1 Rhodobacterales bacterium | reverse complement strand
GCGGCGCGAGGTGCGCACCCAAGAGAATGCCGTGCCGGAGACGCAGCCCGTCGAGGCCCGTGAAGCAGAGGAACCCCCACCATGAATGGCGCAGAAACCCTGGTGCAGACCCTGTTGGCTTCGGGGGTGCGGATTTGCTTTGCCAATCCTGGCACCTCCGAGATGCACTTCGTCGCCGCTCTAGATCAACACCCTGAGATGCGCTGCATCCTGTGCCTGTTCGAGGGCGGCGTATCGGGCGCGGCGGATGGCTATTACCGGATGACGGGAGAAGTGGCGGCGACGCTGCTTCACCTTGCCCCCGGCTTCGGCAACGCTTTCGCCAACCTGCACAATGCCCGGAAGGCGCAGAGCGGAGTGGTGAACATCATGGGCGACCACGCGAGCTATCACCTGCGTTTCGAGGCGCCGCTGAAGGGCGATACCATGGGGGTTTCGCAAGCCGTGTCGCACTGGACGCGGGCGTGCAGCGACGCGAAGAAGGTCGCCAGCGATGCCGCCGAGGCGGTGCAGGCGGCACGGGCGAAGGGCGGGCAGATCGCAACGCTGATCCTGCCCGCGAACACCGCCTGGGAGGAAGCCTCAAGCTTTGCGGTGGCGGGCCTGCCCCCGGCGCTTCACCGCCCGTCGTTGGCCGAAGTCGCAGCCGCGTCCCGGGCCCTCCGCACGCCGGGGGCGATCCTGATGATCGATGGTCCGGCACTCCATTCCGACCTTGGCCTTTTGGCAAAACGGCTGACCAAGGCCTGCGGCGCGCGCCTGATGCAGCCCTTCTTTGCCGCCCGGTTCCGGCGCGGGGCGGGGGTGGTGAAGATGGAGAGGATGGCCTACCGGATCGAGGACAACCAGAAGCTTCTGGCCGGGGCGTCGTCGCTGGTTCTCTGTGGCACGGCGCGACCTGCCGGGTTCTTCGCCTATCCCGGCCTGCCCTCGACGCCTGACGATCCCGACACAAGGCTGATCGAGCTATGCTCGCGCGAGATGGACATCGACTGGACGCTGCGGGCACTGGCGGCAGAGCTGGGCGAGGCGGAGCTGACCCCCGATGACTTCGTGCCGCTCGACCTCCCCACACCGGCCGAAGGGCCGCTTACGCTGGCCAAGGTGGGAGAATCGATTGCAGCGCTGATGCCGGAGGAGGCGATTCTTGTGGACGAGGGGATCACCGCCTCGGCGCATCTGGCCCCCGGACTGCGGCGCGCCCTTGCGCATGACGTGCTGACGATCACCGGGGGATCCATCGGCTTTGGCTTGCCGAACGCGGTGGGCGCGGCTTTGGCCTGCCCGGACCGCAAGGTCGTGGTGCTGGAGGGCGACGGGTCCGGCATGTACACGCTGCAGTCCCTCTGGACGATGGCGCGGGAGGGGCTGGACGTGACCACGGTGATCTTCGCCAACCGGGGCTATCAGATCCTGCGCGAGGAACTGGCCGCGATGGGCGTGAACGAGGTCGGGCGGAACGCCCAGCAGATGTTCGATGTCGAGGGGCCGCAGCTTGATTGGGTGGCGCTCTCGCAGGGGCATGGGGTCCAGGCCGTCCGTGTCGATGACATGGCCGGGTTCAACGCTGCCTTCGCCCAAGCGATGGGGCAGAAGGGGCCGAGGCTCATCGAGGTGGTGTGCTGACCGGATGGTCCTGGGGCAAAATTCCTGAGGAAGAATTCTGGCAGATACCTTGCTAAAGGAATTTGGGCTTCATGGCCGAGGTGGTCACCGCGCAACCGGGTTCAGGGCCTTGTTGTAGGGGTGCCAGTCGGCAATGTCGGGATAATGCTGGCGCCGCCACGCCTTCACCCGATGGTTCATCATCCGCTTCCACAGGGGCGGGACCATCGCGGCCATGGTCATCAGCGGATAGCCGTAGGGCAGTTGCGGCGCCTCATCCTCGGCATAGGTCTGGAGGACGGGGAAACGCCGCTCCGGCTTGTAGTGATGATCGGAATGGCGCTGGAGGTTGATCAGGAGCCAGTTCGACGCCTTTTGGTCGGCGTTCCAGCTGTGGCGGGGCAGGACATGTTCGTACTTCCCCTCGCCCAGATGGCGGCGGGTCAGGCCATAGTGTTCGATGTAGTTGACCAGTTCCAGTTGCCAGATCGCGGTGAACGCCTGGATGAGGAACAGTCCCAGGCCTTGCCAGCCGCCAAAGGCGAGGGCGAGCGCCAGAAAGGCCGCTTGCAGCACCGCGTAGCGCCAGAACGGGTTCGACGGATGCGATGTTGGCAGGCCCTTCCGGGCGAGCATCGCGGCTTCGGCGCGCCAGGCCGATTGCGGGCATTGCCGCAGCACCCGTGGGAAGAAGCGGTGGAAACCCTCGTTGTAGCGTGCAGTGACCGGGTCGCGGGGGGTGCCGATGTGCAGATGATGCACCCGCAGATGTTCGGAGCGGAAGTGGGAGTAGAGGACCGAGGCCAGCAGAAGATCGGCCAGCCAGCGTTCCAACCGGGACTTCTGGTGCATCAGCTCATGCGCGTAGTTGATGCCGATGGTGCCGGACACCACACCCATACCGAAGAAAAGCGCGATCTTCTCGCCGGTGTCGAGGTGGCTGGCTTGGGGAACATACCAGAGCATCGTTGCGAGCAAGGCGAGCTGGACCGGGAACCAGATCAGCGTAACGGCGCGATAGCTCGCAAGGGCGGCGTCGGGGGTCTGCGGGTCAGGGTTGTCAGTGTTGCGCCCGGTGATCGCGTCGAGCAGCGTGAAGAGCCACCAGGTCGACAGCGGCAGGAGTGCGATGGTCCAGCCGCCCTCCACCATGCCGATCACCGCGAGCGGTGGCAGGCAGAGGGACAGCCAGAACGGCAGGGCTTTCGGAAGCGGGCTCATGGGGCTGGAGTGTAGTCGAAGATTGCCGGTCCTCAATCCTGCGTTGACGTCGCGGGAAGGACACGCACCTGATGCCGCGCAAGATCCCAGGCCTTGCGCATGACCGTGGGCAGGTCGGCAGGTCGGAACTGGTCGCGGGGGATGAACTCGCCGCGCGACGGCGAAGTGTCGAGGCGGGCGACATGGACGGCAAGGATCAGATGGAAATGGGTGAAGGTGTGGCGCACCTCGCCGATATCCTGCCAGTCGGCGTCAGCGGGGGCCGGGCCGCCCTGTCCGTCCCAGCCGTCGCCAGGAATGCCGAGCATGCCGCCGAGCAACCCCCTGTCGGGACGGCGTTCCAGCAGGATCTCGCCGTCGCGATGGCCAAGCCAGAGCGTGCCGCGACGGGTGGGCTTTTCCGGTTTGGGTGTCTTACGTGGGAGGTCGGCCTGAACCCCGGCTACGCGGGCACGGCAGGCAGGCGACCATGGGCAAAGACCACAGGCGGGCGAACGCGGGGTGCAGATGGTGGCGCCAAGGTCCATGATGGCTTGCGCATAGTCGCCGGGGCGCTGGGTCGGGGTCAGGCTGGCGGCCAGCGCGGTGAGTTCGGGCTTGGCTGCGGGAAGCGGCGCTTCGACGCGGCAGAGGCGGGCGATCACACGCTCCACATTGCCGTCAACCACGGTAGCGGGCTGGTCATAGGCGATGGCGGCAATGGCCGAAGCGGTATAGGGGCCGACGCCGGGCAGAGTCAGGAGCCCCTCGCGCGTGGTTGGAAACCGCCCGCCATGATCCTCAACCACGGTGCGGGCGCATTTCAGCAGGTTCCGGGCGCGGGCGTAGTAGCCGAGGCCCGCCCATTCGCCCATCACCTGAGCGTCCTCGGCAGCGGCGAGTGCGATGACGGTGGGCCAGCGGGCAGTGAAACGGTGGAAATAGTCCTTCACGGCGGCAACGGTGGTTTGCTGCAGCATCACCTCCGACAACCAGACGCGGTAGGGATCGGGGCGGATGCCCGAGGCACGGTCACGCGGGCCGACGCGCCAGGGCATGACGCGGGCATGGGCATCGTACCAGTGCAAGAGCCGGGAGGAGAGGGATTCGGGGGCGTCCATCGCGGAGAGGATAGCGGAGCGGTCGCCGGGTGCCAGTGGTCCCGGGTAACCGGTGCATAACGCATTGTTTATTCCTGTTTCAGCCTTGCCACTGGCGGGAGCCGCCCCTTGCAGTAGAATACAAGGCAAGGATCAGGAGCCCCGAAGACCGCACGAATGAGCCGCAAACCGCTGCCCTCTCCTTCTGCCGACCACCGGATGCGGGGGTTCGAACCGGCCTACGGGCTGGTGAAGGACGCTGTCCGCACCGCCGGGGAAGCACGGGGCTTTGCGGTCGCGCGGCTCTTGACCCATTGGGCCGAAGCGGTGGGCGAAGACATGGCGCGCAAGACCCGGCCGGTGAAGATCGGCTACGGAAAGGGCGGCATGGGGGCGACGCTGACGCTGCTGGTCAAGGCGGCCGAGGCCCCGATGGTCCAGATGGCGCTGCCGCAACTGAAAGAGCGGGTAAATGCCGTCTACGGCTACAATGCCATCAACCATATCCACCTGACCCAGACTGCCGCCACCGGCTTTTCCGAGGGGCAGGCGGAGTTCACACCAGCGCCCAAGGCGCCCGCGTCCGCGGATCCTGCGACTCGCGCCAAGGCACAGGCTGTGGCGGACAAGGTCACCGACCCCGGATTGCGGGCTGCGCTTGAACAGCTGGCAGAAAACATCTTAACTCGCCCGCGATCGTGACTTGCGGAATGCAAAAGGACCTGACCCCATGATGAAACTGAACCGCCGGGCGATGATCGCCCTTGCCGCTGCCGCCACCGCGGCGATGACCCCGGCGCTGGCGCAGGAAGCCACCACGACCGAGACTCCCGCTGCCGCCCCGGGCGATTTCTCGCTGGGTTCGCCCGACGCCAAGGTCAAGATGGTGGAATATGCCAGCTTCACCTGCCCGCATTGCGCGCATTTCCATGAGACCGTCTTCGGCCAGCTGAAGAAGGACTATATCGACACCGGCAAGGTGCATTTCACACTGCGCGAGGTCTATTTCGACCGGCCCGGCCTCTGGGGCGCGATAATTGCCCGCTGCGGTGGCGAGATGAAGTACTTCGGCATCCAGGACATGCTGTTCTCCAAGCAGGCGGAATGGGCCGGGACCGACGATCCGAACCAGATCGTCGCGAACCTGAAGACCATCGGCCGTGCGGCCGGGCTTGAGGATGCGGCGATGGATGCCTGCCTGAACGACACGGCCAATGCCGAGGCGATGATCAAGCAGTTCCAGACCAATTTCGAGGCCGACGGGGTGGAAGGCACGCCGACCCTGTTCATCAACGGCACGAAATACTC
The DNA here is from genome assembly GCA_017303485.1 of Rhodobacterales bacterium. GTDB lineage: Bacteria > Pseudomonadota > Alphaproteobacteria > Rhodobacterales > Rhodobacteraceae > Tabrizicola. The sequence goes on along the minus strand of JAFLCY010000115.1, from coordinate 2,254 downwards.
CAACATGTCCTATGACGAGCTGAAGCCGATCCTCGACGCCGAGCTGGCGAAGTAATGGGCACACCTCTGGACGGCATCCGCGTCATCGAACTGGCGCGGATTCTGGCTGGCCCATGGGCGGGCCAGACCCTCGCTGACCTTGGCGCCGACGTGATCAAGGTCGAGGCGCCGGAAGGCGACGACACAAGGCGCTGGGGGCCTCCGTTCATCGAGGCGGGGGGCGAGAAGACCGCCGCCTATTTCCATTCGGCGAACCGCGGCAAGCGGTCGATCACCTGTGATTTCCGCACTGCGGAAGGGCAGGAGATCGTGCGTCGGCTGGTCGCCGATGCGGATGTTGTGATCGAGAACTTCAAGGTCGGCGGCCTGGCGAAATACGGGCTGGATTGGGAGAGCCTGCGCAAGGTGAACCCCAGGCTGATCTATTGCTCGATCACCGGCTTCGGGCAGGACGGGCCTTACGCCCACCGTGCAGGCTATGACTTCATCATCCAGGGCATGTCAGGGCTGATGTCGGTGACCGGCGCGCCGGACGGACAGCCGCAGAAGGTGGGGGTCGCGGTCACTGATGTCTTCACCGGGGTCTACGCTGCCACCGCAATCCTGGCGGCGCTGGTGCAGCGCGGGCGGACGGGCGAGGGCCAGCAGATCGACATGGCGCTTCTGGACGTGGCGACCAGCGTGATGGCAAACCAGGCGATGAACTACCTCGCCTCGGGCAGGCCGCCGGGGTTGATGGGCAACGCGCATCCGAACCTTGCGCCCTATGCGGTGTTTGACTGCAAGGATGGCTGGCTGATCCTGGCCACCGGGAACGACGGGCAATACCAGCGGCTGTGCAAGCTCTTGCGGCTGGAGGCGATGGCGGCCGATCCGAAATTCCTGACCAACGCCGACCGCATCGCCAACCGGGCCGAGATGACCGAGCGGCTGACTGCGGCGACTAAGACCTGGGCCAAGGCCGATCTCCTTGCCGCCTGCGAGGCCGAGGGCGTGCCCGCCGGGCCGATCAACGACCTGGCCGAGGTTTTCGCCGATCCGCAGGTGGTAGCGCGGGGGATGCAGATCGCGCCGGAAGGAATGAAGGGCGTCCGAAGCCCGATGACGTTTTCTGGCGCTGAACTGGCTCTGGACCGGCCTGCACCCCGGCTGGGACAGCATCAGGACGAAGTACTTGGGAACGGGGCCGACCGGGGTTAGCGCGTGACCCCGCCCCGGTGCTGAGCCGGGGCCTCGCCCAACCGAGCCCGATGTCCCGGGCCAGGCCCGGGACGGGGTTTCGTTCTAGCTGGGCCGCTACAGCCCCAAACGGGCAAGTTCCGTATCCAGCGCGGACCAGTCGTCGATCTTCAGCCGGACCACCAGCGTCAGTACCTTCGCCCGCCAATGCTGCGGCAACCGGGCGGCATCCTTTTCGGTGGTGACCAGCTGCGCCCCAGCGGCGGCGGCCTTACTTTCGAGCCGTTTCAACAGGGTTTCCGACAGCGTTTCGTGATCGCCCAGCGCCTCGGCGCGCATGATCTCCGCCCCCTCGCCGCGGAGGGTGGCGAAGAAGCGGGCGGGGTCGGCGATGCCCGCGAAGGCGAGGACACGGGCGCCCCGCCAGTCCATTCCCATCTGCAGGGGATGCAGCTGCCCGGAAAGACGCGGAAGGGCAAAGGGCCCCCAGGTGGCGTCGAAACGTGCCTGCGCGGCGGGATCGCCGATGGTCAGCATGAGGTTTGCCCGGGCCAGGCCAATCGCCACGGGTTCCCGCAGGGGGCCCGCCGGAATGCAGCGCCCGTTGCCGAAGCCGCGGGCGGCGTCGACGACCACAAGACCCAGCGCCGGCTTGACGGCGGGGTTCTGGAAGCCGTCATCCATGAGGATCACCTGAGCCCCGGCAGCTTCCGCGGCGCGCACCCCGGCAGCGCGGTCCTTAGCCACCCAGACCGGGGCGAAGGCTGACAGGAGCAGGGGTTCGTCGCCAACCTCATCGGCCTTGTGGCGGGCTTCGTCTACCCGGACCGGACCTTCAAGACGCCCGCCGTAGCCGCGGCTGACGACATGCACCTTTCGGCCCCGCGCGGTGAGACGCTCGACCAGCGCGATCACGGTGGGCGTCTTGCCCGCCCCTCCGGCGGTCAGGTTGCCGACACAGATCACCGGGACTTGGGGCGTGTAGCCGGGCTGCCGCAGCCGCCGCGCGGAGCCTGCTGCGTAGAGCCAGCCCAGCGGGGCCAGAAGGCGTGGCAGCAGGCCGGGACGTTCGGGC
>JAFLCY010000114.1 GCA_017303485.1 Rhodobacterales bacterium | reverse complement strand
GGCGCGACATTTCGGCGGCCACCTTGCGCGACTTCATCCGCAAGGCGGGCGAGGCCGGGCCGGAGTTCCAGGGCGTGCAGGCGTTCATGGAACGTCGGCTGGAGGTGCTGGAGGGCAGCCGCACCCGGTTCGACCGCAACCTCGGCGCGGGCTGGACCGGGATCACGCTGGTGCTGATACTGGCCTTCGTGCTGATGGTGGCCGGCTGGGCAGGCTTTGTCGAATGGCGCTTCCACCGCGACCTGACGCAGCTTTTCGACGCCGAAGCGCTGGACATCGGGTTGGACCGCGACGCGGTGATGCCCGACCTGCCGCAACGGCTGACGCGGCTGGGGGAAGCGGCGGACGGGGTGGCGCTCGCAGCGGAAAAGGCGCCGATCCAGCTGTTCGCGGGGCCCCTGGGGTTCGACGCAGAGGCCCATGCGGCTGCGGTCTATGACACGGCGGTGCAGAAGCATCTGCCGGGGGCACTGGCCCGGGCGGTGGATACCGCCCTTGCCGTCGAGGGCGAGAGCCTGCCGCTTTATGACACGCTTCGGGCCTGGAGCATCCTGTCAGAGCAGGCCGACTGGGAGCCGGACTATCTGGCGGGCTGGCTCTCGGCCCGGGCGGGCCTGCTGCCCGACCTGCAACCGCTCGTTCCCCATATCACCCGGCTGCGGCCACCGGACACGCCGCTGCCGCAGCCGGATGCCGAACTCCTGGCGCAGGCGCGCAGCTATGCCGCCGACGCGGCCGAACCGGCGCGGGCCTATCTGGAGCTGCAAAGATCGTCCGGCGCAGCGGCGCTTGCGCCCTGGGTGCCGGAGACTGCCGTGCCGGGCCTGTCGGTGGTGCTGCAACGCCGGTCCGGCGCAGATATGGGAACCCCGATCCCCGGCCTTTTCACGCAGGCGGGATGGGATTATGCCCGCACGGTCGGGGCCGGTCTTGCCGTGCAGCTTACGCGGTCCGAGGCGAAGCGGTTGTTCGGCACCGCGCCCGTCGCGCAGAACGACGCCCCCGATCAGGTGCTGGACTTCCTGCAGCGCGAGACTCTGGCGCAATGGAAGGCGTTTCTTGCCGATGTCCAGGTGCGCCCCTTTGCCGACCCCGAAGAGGCGGTGCTGATCTCGGGCCGCCTGTCCGCTCCGGATTCGCCGCTGGCCGCGCTGCTGCCCGAAGTCTGGGCCCAGGTCGGCGGGCTGGACCGCAACCGTCCACACGCCATGCAACTGCGCATCGCTTCGGAATTTTCGGCGCTGATCCAGTATTCCGAGGATGGCCGGATGAACGAGATCTCGGGTCTCTTCGCAAGTCTGAACGTGGCGCTGGGCGCGATGGACAGGGACGAGCCGCGCGGGCTTCAGCGGCTGATGTCGGCCAAGGCGCGGGGGGCCACACTTGCGGCGCTGCGAACCGCCCCGACGATGGTGGTGCAGATCGTCGAGGATGTGCTGGTGCAGACCAGCGCGGCGCAGGCCGACCCGTTGTCGAACCCGCTGACGAAGGCCTGGCAGACCGAGGTTTTGTCGCTGTGCAAGCAAGTGACCGAAGGGCGCTATCCCTTCGCCGAAGGCTCGGACGCGTCGCTGGCCGAAGTCATGGGGCTCTTGGGGGCCGGGGGGGCAATCGACAAGTTCTACCGTGCCCGGGCCGAGCCCTATATCGACACCTCCAGCACGCCCTGGCGCTGGAGGCCGGATGCGCGCTTTGCCGGGCTTGACCCGAAAAGCGCCGAGTTCCTGCAACGCACCCAGGCCGTCGCGGCGGGGTTTTCCGGCCAGGCGAACCAGTTGACGCTGGCAGCGCTGGCAGAGCGCGGGAAGACGTTCGTGGCGATCGGCGGGCAGGGCGGGCCGGTCGAAACAACCGTCGAACCGCTGCAGCTTGTCTGGCCAGGACCGAACCCAGCCGCCGGTGCCGAAGTCCGCTTCACCACCTCGGCCGGCAGCGCGACGCTGGCTCAGCCAGGTGAATGGGGCCTGTTCCGAATCCTTGACGCAATCCGCCTTCGCGAACGAGATGGCGGCAAGCGCTTCCTGATCGACCTCAAATCCGGCGATGCACGCCTGTTCATGGAAGTGCAGCTTCCGTCCGAGGCCAATCCGCTGTCGCGCTGGAAGCTGCTGAAAGGTCTGGCTTGCCCCACTGCGCTATGAACACGAATTCAGCCACAGACCGGCTTTTTTCGGGTAGACTGACGACGCATTGCCCAAGACCTGATTTGACGGACCTTTCTGACAGGAGTGATCCCCATGGCTGACATCCGCAACATCACAGTCAGCACGGCATTGGGCGACAAGCTGCTCTTTGCAAAGATGGAAGGCTTTGACGAAATCAGCCGGTGCTTCCGCTATGAAACAGGACTGCTCAGCAAGGATTTCGACATCAAGGCGGAAGACATCCTGGGCACGCCGGTGACGATCACCGTCCGCACTGCCAGCGCAAAGCGGTTCTTCCACGGCATCGTTTCCGAATTTGCCTTCCAGCAATTCCGCGAGGAATACGCCCAGTACAGCGTGGTCCTGCGGCCTTGGCTCTGGTTTCTGGTCAACCGCAGCGACAACCGCATCTTCCAGAAGAAAAGCGTGGTCGACATCATTGAAGAGGTGTTCAAGGACCATGCCAACGTCAAGGTCGAGAAGCGTCTGAAGAAGTCATACGCCCCGCGCGAGTATTGCGTCCAGTACCGCGAAACCGATCTCGACTTCGTCCAGCGGCTGATGGAGCATGAGGGCATCTTCTACCACTTCGACCATGCCGACGGCGAACACACGCTGGTGCTGTCCGACGCCAATGCCAGCGTGAAGGATGCCGAAGGTTTCGAGACGATCAAGTTTCAGGGCGAAGGTGGCAACGCGGTCGGGAAGGATGACGTGATCTCCACACTTTTCCCGCGCGCCTCGGTCAGGTCGGGGGCCTATGTCCACACCGACTATGATTTCAAGAAGCCCGCGACGGATCTGATGACCAAGTCAGACGCGCCGAAGTCGAACGAACTGGCCGATGGCGAACTGTATCATTATCCCGGCACTTATATCGAGATCGGCGATGGCGAGCCCCTGGCCGCCATCCGGCTGGAGGAAGCGCAGGCCCCCCATGTCCGGGTCGAGGCGACCGCGAGTGTCCGGGGCCTGTGGTCCGGTGTCAGCTTCACGCTGGAGGAATTCGCACGCGAGGCGGAGAACCAGAAATACCTGGTGCTGCGGTCGGATTATCAGATGTGGGATGACCAGTATCGCGCGGGCGCACAGCGCGACGGCGAAGGCTTTGTCGTCCGTCTGGACCTGCAACCGCACAGCCTGGCGTTCCGCCCGGAACGCCGGACCCCGAGGCCGCTGATGTCGGGGCCGCAGACGGCGGTGGTCGTCGGTCCCTCGGGAGAGGAAATCTTCACCGACGAATACAGCCGGGTGAAGGTGCAGTTCCATTGGGACCGGCTGGGCGGCAAGGACGAGAACTCCAGCTGTTTCGTCCGGGTCAGTTCGGTCTGGGCCGGGTCGGGCTGGGGGTTCATCCAGATTCCGCGCATCGGGCAGGAGGTGATCGTCGACTTCCTGGAAGGTGATCCCGACCAGCCGATCATCACCGGGCGGGTCTACAACGCCGCACAGATGCCGCCCTATGGCCTGCCTGCGAATGCCACGCAGTCGGGGTGGAAGTCGAACTCCTCGCCCGGCGGCGGCGGCTGGAACGAGATGCGCTTCGAGGACAAGAAGGGGTCGGAGGAGGTCTATTTCCAGGCCGAGAAGGACCACAACGAGCTGGTCAAGAACAACGAGACCCGCACGATTGGCAACGACTTTGCCGAGGACGTGGGCCATGATGCCAAGCAGGATATCGGCCACGACCGCACCGAGACGGTCGGCAACGACAAGACGGTCACGGTAAACCACGACCAGACCACCACCATCGTCAACAACGACACCGAGAGCGTCGGGGTCAACCGTTCGTTGACGGTGGGATCGAACGAGACGATCAGCATCGGGGCGAACTCCACCGAAACCATCGGGAGCAACCATGCGCAAACGGTAGCCCTCGCCCAGACGGTCACTGTCGGCGCAGCGCGGGTGGACAGTGTCGGGGCCGCGGAGACGCGGACAGTCGGCGCGGCGCAGAGCATGACCATCGGGGCCAGCCGCGATGTGACGGTAGGGGCATCAGAGACGCATTCGGTGGGGTCGGACGACAGCTGGACCATCGGCGCGAACCGGACGGTGTCGGTCGGCAGCAACGAATCGATGACGGTCGGGGGAAACCAGACCGAGACGGTCTCGGGTGACGTGGCGCTGAAGATCTCGAAGGGGCGGGCCACCGACATCGCCAACGCCGAAATGGTCAATGTCGGCAAGGACATGGGCGTCAAGGTCGGCAAGAAGTTCGTGCTGGACGTGACCGACGAGATCACCCTGAAATGTGGCGATGCGCAGGTGACGCTGAAGAAGGACGGCACCATCACCATCAAGGGCAAGGACATCAGCCTGACGGGCTCGGGCAAGATCAACGCCAAGGCGGATGGGAACATCACCCTGAAGGGCTCGAAGATCAACCAGAACTGACGTCCGGGTGACCGGTCAGGCCTCGACCAGCTGCCGGATCGCTGTCTCGGGGTCCTGGGCGTCGATGGTCACTGCCGGCTTGCCCGAAGTCCAAAGCTGCATCGGGCCACTGGCAGGCTCTCCGGGGTCCGGGGCGGCAAGCGCGTCGAGGGCCTGCCAGAGATCATCAGGGTTCAGCGTTTCGGGCTGTAGGTTCAGCGCCGCGTCGCACCAGGGGTCGATCTGCGCGGGCGTCAGGTCGCCCTCCGCGATGATGAGGAGCGCAAGCGGGAAGCGACGACCGGCGCTGTCCTCGCTGGGCAGGATCACCCCGGCGGCGAGGCGACCGCCGGAGGGCAGGCGAAAGCGCAAGCCACCGGGGGGAAACGCCAGACCCGCGCGGTGCAGCGGGGCGACGTGGCGGGTGAGCCAGGCGTCCCAGTTGCGGCGGAAGGCATCGGGCAACCCGCGCCCGACGAAATCGCCCGTATTGGGTAGTTTGCCGAAAAAGCCCGCAAGCGGGCGGTTGTCGTCCTCGTCTGTCAGAACTTCGTCGGACATTTGAAGTTGCCGAACATGGACAGGTCGAAAGGATTGTCGACCGACTTCGCGGTCAGCAGGAAGGCCGCGGAATAGCCGGACAGGCCCAGACTAAGGGTGAAAACGTCCTCCCGATCCGTTTTCTTGAGACCTGCCTTGCGGACCATGCGCAGCCAGGCCCATGAGCCGGTTTCAGTGGTTAGAACCTCCCCACTTCCGTCGATGGGCTGGAAAGTTAGCGAGATCATGTTGGTGCCGTCCGCGCCGGGCCAGCTCATGTCCATGGGCTGAGACCCGGCATTGAAATAGGTCAGAACCTTCCCATCGACGTTCAGGATGACCGAGGCTGCGTTGGGTGTCAGATCCTTTGCCTGCAGGCTAAAGTTCATGACGGGACCGCTACCGCCGGAGAACAGCCCCTCGCGGATCTTGTGCGCCTTCTGGAACGGCGCCAGGAGCGCGTTGTCGAGCCCAAAGTCGGTGCGCCAGGCCCAAGGGTCCGCCGTGGTGTCGATAAAAGGCAGGAGGTTGTCGGTCACGAACTTGTCTATCCGCCCGCCGGGACCGAACAGTTCGCGGAAATCAGCGGTGTTGACGTCGATGGCCGAGCCTTGGTCAAAAGGATAGCGGCCGTCGGTCGCCCGCACGCAGAAGTCGTAGACATCGGCCCGCCAACGGTCGTTGAGCCGGCTGATCACCGCGTCGCGCGTCACGGCGATGGTGTCGCCCGCGATGCCCGCGATCCAGTCGTCCAGCGGGTCGGGCAGCGTCTTGGCGGCATTGACCACTGCGCCTGTCAGCTCCGCAAGCCCGCCGCGATCAAGAAGTGTCTGTTCGGCGTTGCCCGAATTGTTCGCGCTGGCCACTTCCTTGGCAAGCCCGTCGAGTTGCAGGCCCACGTCGTCAAGGAGCGGGGGCACGCCGTCGACCTCTTCGATGGCGGCCTTCAGGGGGGCGAAGTGCAGGGCGACATCGCTGCCGGGGGGCGGGCCATCCTCGACTCCACCGGTGGAGGTGGCAAGTTTGCTGCCCTTCTTCAGAAGCTTACCGACCTTGCCCAATTTGGCGACGGCCTTCTTGGCCAGCCCATCCGTTGCCGCGCCGCCCTCTTCTTCAGGAATCACGCGGGTCAGGTCGACCTCGTCCACCACGGCGCGGACCAGACGGCGGAGCGTCGAATCCGGGCTGGCCAGGTCCTTGAGGTTGACCGCCGCGACCTGAAGATCGGTGATCGGCGCCAGACGGATGTCGCGCAGGAGGCCGTTCCACTGGGCGATGAAATCATCCTGGTAGAGCTTCAGGATATCCGCCTCCAGCGTGGCGACTGAAGCGTCCGAGCTTTCGGCGCAGCCGCCGGCAAAGACTGCCTGGTCCAGCGCAGCAGTGGCGGCGATTTCGGGGATGAGTGGCAGGACGGTGTTGTGGAAGCCGTCATAGGTGAAGGCGCCGGGCAGCCCGACGCGCAGGGTCTTCTCCGAGATCCGGGTCAGGATGCGGGTGGCGTTGGGCCCGGCCTTTTCTGCCGGAATCCAGTCCGGCAGCGCGGTGACGGCCGGGTCGGAAATCAGCGCGGCATAGGCGCGGGCGGCCAGCGGAATGGTGCAGATGGATTGCAGCGCCTGCTGGACGAGGGCGTTGTCCGGGGCGATCTTCTGTTCCTCCGATCCCATGCGGTCGATGGCCGCAAGCTGATGCTCCAGCGCGGCCTCGGTCGGGAAGGGGTCGATCGGGGCGTTCAGGGGAAGCTGGTCCTGCCACCACCGGGCCGCGAACTCGCGGTCATAGGGGGCAAGGCCGGTCATCATGTAATAGACCTTGAGCGCGCCAAGAAGGTATTCCGGGTCCCTGATCTGGCGCCACATCGTCGCTTCCAGCATGGCAACCATCCGCGGCTCAAGGATGTTGCGCAGCCCCCGGTCATAGGCGATGCGCTGCGCCTCGGCCAGTTCCGGCCGCGCGGTCGGGCCGATGAAGGTCAGGGGCGACGTCGCGACTTCAGTGGCGGCGGCCTTGACCTCGGTCACGCCCTCCAGCGCGAGTTCGAGGTCGAGGGGATCGGTCGGAGCCTGCCGGGCGGCGACATTGGCAAGGCGGCCCGAAAGATCGGCCAAGAGCCGTTCCTGATCGTCGATCCCGCCGGAATAGCGCAGAAAGGAAAACAGGAACAGAAGACCCGCGAGCAGGGTGACAAGCGAAGCCCCGGCCAGCGAGCCGCGCCACAGCCACTTGCGCCGCTCCTCAGCGGCGGCGTCAAAGGTGCCAAGCCCGGCCTCGGGAAAGATGAGGTCGGTCAGCATGTTGCGCAGGAAATACGACCGCTTTTCGCCGAAGGGACGGCGGGGGGCGGTGTCGGCGTTCAGCCCGAAGGACCCGGCCAATTCCCCGACCAGCCGGTCGATGGGCGAGCCCTCCTGCGTGGCGGAGGTCAGGTAGAAGCCGCGCAGCCAGGGGCTTTCCTCATAGCGGCTTTCCCCGAAGACGGTGTCGATCAAAAGCTTCAGCGGGGCTTCCAGCCGTTCGACCTGAGCGGGGAAGCGGAAGACCTCGGCCCGCTGGTCAAGCGGCACATCCTCGGCCATGCGGGAGACGAGGCGGGTTTCGAGGTTGGCCAGCAGCGCCTTGGTCTCGCGCTCGATTGCGGTGCGGTCGATGCGGGCGTCGGTGGGCAGGGTGGCGCCCCAAACCTGCTCGCGCTCCTTGGTGGGGAGGTTGCCGAAAAAGCCCTCGAAGCCGGGGACGAGGTCGACCTTGGTCAGCATCAGATAGACCGGCAACTGGATCTGTAGCCGCTCGCGCAGCTCGGCCAGCCGTTTCCTGATCTCGCGGCCATGTTCGCGGACGGCGGCCTCGCCCGCCAGAAGCTCCTTGAGGCTGAGGGTCAGGATCACCCCGTTCAGCGCCCGCTTGCCGCGGTGCTTCTTCAACATGTCGAGGAAGCCCAGCCACTCGGCAGAGTCGATTTCCGGGTCGCTTTGCTGCTGGACATAGCGACCGGCAGTGTCGACCAGCACGGCGTCCTCGGTGAAGAACCAGTCGCAGTTGCGGGTGCCGCCGACGCCCTTCAGGTCATCCGACAGGTCGATGGGGAAATGCAGGCCGGACTGGCGCAGCGCGGTGGTCTTGCCGCTGCCGGGAGGCCCGATGATCACATACCATGGCATGTCGCGCAGGAACTTCTTGCCGCCAAGCTTTGACCGTTTCATCTCGGTCAGGATCTGCGCGAATTTGGTGTTGATCTCGGTGACGTTGGCCTCACCCGGCAGCGAGACCTTGGGCTTCTCGGGCGCCGCAAGCTCGGTCACGAACATCTGGTTCTTCTTCGCGGCCCGCAGTTGCGCGAGGAGGAGCGAGAAGAGCCAGAGGACAAGGATGACCGCGATGACGATCATCCGGGTCAGGTCATCCGCCAAGGGCACCATGTCGCCGACCGAGACGAGCGGCCCGAACAGCCAGATCAGCGCGCAGAGCAGGACGATGCCGATGAAGGTCCAGAGACGGCGGGAAAACAGGAAGCGGAAGATGGCTTTCAGGATTTTCATCTAGAGCTTCTTCTCGATCTTGATCGCGATGCGGCGGTTTTCGGCGCGGCCCGCCTTGGTGCCGTTGTCGCCCACGGGTTCGCTGTCGGCCCGGCCCTCGGCGGCGATCAGATCGGCGGGCACCCCGGCGGCGATCAGGAGATCGGCGATGGTCTTCGCCCGCGCCTCGGACAGGCCCTGGTTCGAGGCGAAGGGGTTCGAGGCCTGAACGGGAACGCTGTCGGTGTGGCCGATCACCGTGACCTTGCCGATGACCTCGATGTTTTCCTTGATGCACTCGGCAAGCGCGGTGACAAGCGGGCCATAGACGTCGTTGATGTCGGCCTTGGCGCTGCGGAAAACCTCGGGGTTCGACCCCCGCAGGGTGAAGAAGGCAAGGCCGACATCATCCTTGCCGCTGAGGGCCGCGGCGGTGTCGGGCGGAGCTTTCGCCAGGCAGGCGGGGACCAGTTCCAGCACCACGGGCTCGATCTTGATTTCGGGCGCGGCGGGCTCGGCATTGGTGCGGACCGGACGGAAAATCTCGGCCCGGTCCGGGGGCGGCAGCAGGCGGGCAAGCGCGTAAAGCTGGGTCGCCTTGTTCGAGAGCTGGATGCCAAGGCCGACATAGGTTGCGGTAATGATAGCCGCGGCGGCCAGTGCGATGGTCCACAAGGGCACCGCGAAGCGGGGCTTTTCATCCGGTGCCACGACACCCTGCCAGTGTGGCGACAGTTCGGCCGCCTCGGCCTCCGGGTTGCGGATCGCGCGGGCGATGGCGGAGCGCATGGCCAGCAGCGCCGACTCTCCGGTGCGGCCCTCAAGCCGGTGCTTGCCGCGGAAGCCGAGGTTCAGGCAGTGGAACCCAAGTTCCAGCATCTCGGGGTCGCGGTTGGGGTAACGCAAAAGTTCGTCCAGCCGGTCGAAGAACTTGGTCCCGGCATCGACCTCGCCCGACAGGCCCACGACCAGCGGCTGCCGGGGCCAACTGGAATGGCCGCCCCAGGGGGTGTTGAGGGCGATGTCGTCGATCAGCGCGGCGACGAACCAGGCAGCCTGGTTGGCGCGGGTCATCGGTACGCCCATGCCGACAGCAGAATCGCGCGCATCGATCAGGTTGTCCTGCAGGCGCAGGCGCAGCGCCTCGGCATTGGCCGGAGGCATCGCGCGTTCCAGTTCGGGCGCGAGTTCCAGCAGTGAGGCAAAGGCGACGATCAGCGGGTTGGCATGGGCGCGCGTCAGGCGGGGCTTCGGGCCGCGCCCGGCCTGGCCATAGTCTTGCGGTGCGCCGCCGAAACCGCCGCCCTGTCCGCCAGCGCCATAGCCCTGCCCACCGTAACCCTGCCCGCCATAGCCTTGCCCGCCATAGGGCTGCTGCTGGGGACGCTCGGCGCCGAAGGTCGGGGGCTGCGGGGTGGTGGCGGGCGTGTTCGACTTCACCGGCCGGATGCGGGTGCGTCCTGCGTCATTCGACAGACCAAAGGGATCGTCCTGGTCGCTCATGCGCCGATCACCTGTTTACCGCATAGCAGTCGATTTCCGGCTCTCGTTCCAGCGCGCCGGACACGCCGATGACGAAACCGGGCGCGTCGGTGAGCTGGGCGAAATGTTCGGACTTCTGGTCAAGTTCCAGGCACAGCCTTTCACCATCATAGGGGATTTCGCGCGGCTGCGAATGCAAAGGTTTCAGCGGAATCCCCGGCAGGCGGGATTTCCACAGTTTTTCAAAGGCATCCGCCGCGCCGACCGTGGCCTGACTGACGAAGATCCGGCGCAGCATTTCGTCCGACATGTCCGAGCCGACGCGCAGCACGATGCGGCTGGTCTTGAGAATATCGGGGTTGTCGATCCGCACCTTCCAGATGTTCTGGGCGTGCCGGGCGACCTGCAGCGCGCGCGACTTCGGTTCGACATGGCGCAGGGACAGCATCAACGAACGCAGCGTGTCGGCCAGAGCGGCGAAGGCGGGTTGCGGGTCCTGGTGATCGTAGGTGGGCAAGTCCGACAGGCGGCGCGATGAGGACCCATAGGTTGCCATCCTGCCCGCCAGCCCGGCCAGTTCCATGAAGAACTCCGACGGGTGGTGCAGGTTCTGCGCCAGCATATGCGCGACGCGCGGGCGGGCGGTGTTGGCAAGTTCCAGAAGCAGCAGGTTCTCGATCGACCGGCCCGCGCCGCCGAGAACCAGCTTGCCATGCGCCTCGGCGATGCGGTCAAGCCCGGTGACGACCTCTTGCGCAAGGCCGGCATACCACGCCGCCGCCGAGAGGCAGAGACCGGGCGCAAGGTAGCCCTCGGACAGCGCGACCGAGCCTTCGGCGCGCAAGCCCTCGACCCGCGCGACAGGCAGCGCCACGAAACCGGCGGCATCCTCGCCCGGCAGGATCAGGCGGGCGGCAAGGCGGGCGACCTCCAGTTCCTCGGGCTCGGCCCCGCCCCGGACAGCGTCGCGGACAGTCTGGATCGTGCCGCGATAGCGCGAGCCTGCGGGTTCGGCATGGGCGGGGTCGATGGTGGCCGCGCCCGGACGCTCGATCGGGACGGCCAGCGCGACAAGGCCTGACATGTCGGCCTTGATCGGCACCGGGTCTGGGGCGGACATGGTGTCGGGAATGGCGAAGGGCGTGCCGTCGGGAAAGATGCCCGCGGCCTGGGCGATGGCGACGCGGCCCGCATCCAGCGCAGCCTTGTCCAGTGTCAGCGACCGGAAGCCCCAGGCCTGCATCGGTGCAGCCTGGAGCGCACCGCGCACCAGGCCTTCGGTATAGCGGTCCTGCTGTTGCAGGTGCTGGGTGCGCAGGAACAACCCTTCGGACCAGACAACCTTGTTCTTGTCACTCATTCTTCTGTCCTGCCTGTTCCTTCACCCGGCGGCGGGTCACATGGGAGTCAGCTTGATCCCGCTGGCGGTCACGTCAAGCGCGAACGTCACCGCATCCGTCGCCGAGACCGAGGACTTGGCGCGGAACTGCTTGCCCGCCGGATCGCGGAAGCCCGCGACCACGGCGATCAGCGCGGTGGTGGCCTCCAGCGTGACGGTCTTGGTCGCCTTGCCGCCGGGGGCAAGCGCGATGGTGTCGGCCTTGACAAGGTCGCCCCCCAGCGCCGTGGCGGGGGATTGCAGTGCGAAGAAATCGGCGCCGTCGAAAGCGCCCGCGCCCCGCAGTTGCAGGACCTGCACGGTCAGCGGCCGGTCGGCACCATCGGGGCCGGGGTTCATGCCTGCGGTGCCCTGCGCCACAAGCGTGACGGAACCGGGGCCTGCAGGCGCGCAGGCCACCAAGAGGACGGCGCTGCCGCCGATCAGAAAGGCACGGCGCGGAAAGTCATGTGTCATTGGTCTTCTCCCTGTTGCCTTCATATGCGTCCCTGAAATCAGCGCCCACCTCACCCAGGAACTTGTCCTCTGCGGCGCGGGCGATGTCCTTGTAGCGGTCGGTATAGGCCTTCCACAATTTACCGCTCCGGCCCCCGGACAAGAGCGATTCCAGCATCCCTGCCTGCTCCAGATCCTTCTCGACCTCGGCCGGGTCGAAGCGGTCGACCATCCGCCGCAGCGCCGACTGGATGGCAACCCAGGAGCGCATCTGATGGTCGGCCAGATCGCGGAAGGCGCCGTTGATCGCGGTCTCGGGGTCAAGGTAGCCGGGGCCCTTCGACGCGACGAGGGCCGCAATCGCCTCGTTGGTGGTGGCCAGGAACTTCAACGGGTTCACGTCGGTGTTGCTGATCACGGTCTGGGCAACGCGCGCGTTCTGCTTTTCCTTCGCGCGGGTGCGCAGCATCAGCATCAGCCCTTCGACCAGCAGGCGGAAACGCTGGCCCATCGCCTCCATCTCGGCGGCGGGGTCGGTGTTGGCAGCTGCGTCAAGGCCAAGGCCACGGAAGAAGGCATCGCGCAGCGCGATGTCCGAGGCGGCCGGAACAACTGCGGCCGGCACAACTGCGGCCGGGGCGACGGGATCGGGCGGGGCTACCTGGGCCAACGGC
>JAFLCY010000113.1 GCA_017303485.1 Rhodobacterales bacterium | reverse complement strand
CGGATCACGTTGATATCGCTGAAAAATGCCGCCGCCGCCCGGTCGACGGGAGCGTTGTAGACGTTGTAGGGCGCACCTTTCTGCACGATGTGACCCGCCCGCATCAGAGCGATCTCGTCGGCCATACGCATCGCCTCGTCGGGCTCATGCGTGACCAGAAGCACCGCCGTGCCTTCCTCTTTCAGAAGCTCCAGCGTGCGGTCGCGGATTCCGTCACGCAGGCGGTTGTCGAGACCCGAGAAAGGTTCGTCCATCAACATGACGCGCGGCCGCGGCGCCTGGGCGCGGGCCAGCGCGACGCGCTGCTGCTCACCGCCCGAAAGCTCATGCGGGTGCTTGGCGCCGAAACCGGAGAGATCCACCTTCTCCAGCAGTTCCCCGACCCGCCGCGCCTTCTGTGTCCGGTCGACGCGCAGGCCGAAGCCGACATTCTCGGCCACCGTCAGATGCGGAAACAGCGCGAAATCCTGGAACATCAGCCCGGTCGACCGCATCTCGGGCGGCAAATGCACCCCCGGACCGGCGACAGTCACCCCGTCCAGACGCACTTCGCCAGCATCCGCCCGTTCGACCCCGGCGATCATCCGCAGCGTGGTGGACTTGCCGCAGCCCGAGGGCCCCAGAAGGCAGGTCACCTGCCCGGCCTCGATCGACAGCGACACGTCATCCACCACCCGCCGCCCGCCGAAGGTCCGGCTCAGACGAGAGATCTCAAGACGGGGTGGCGTGGTGTCGGGCATGGAACTCAACGGAAACTATCAGGATTTCCCTAGCAGTCCCGCGGAGGCACGGCAAGCTTACAGGGTCGTGTTCGTCGCCCCCCCGTCCAGAAGGACATTCTGCCCGATGATGAATCCCGCATGTTGCGAGCAGAGAAAAGCGCAGGCGGCGCCGAACTCGGCCGGGGTGCCGTAGCGGCCTGCGGGAATGGTTGCGGCGCGGTCGGAAATCGCCTCTTCCATGCTGATGCCGCGTGCCTTGACCACGGCGCTGTCCAGCGCGATTGCCCGGTCGGTCGCATGGATGCCCGGCAGGAGGTTGTTGATCGCCACACCCTTTCCCGCCACCTGCCGCGAGGTTCCGGCGACAAAGCCGGTCAGACCGGCGCGGGCAGAGTTGGACAGGCCAAGGACAGCGATCGGCGACTTGACCGAAACGCTGGTGATGTTGACCACCCGCCCCCAGCCTTGCGCAATCATGCCCGGCAACACTGCCTGCATCAGCGCGATGGGGGTCAGCATGTTGGCATCGAGCGCCTTGATGAAATCATCGCGCGTCCAGTCCGACCACATTCCGGGCGGCGGACCACCCGCATTCGTCACCAGAATGTCGAACGGCCCATGTGCCAGCACCGCCGCGCGGCCAGCTTCAGTCGTGATGTCCGCAGCCACTGTGGCCACGTCCACCTGATAGCGCGCGCGAATGTCATGTGCCGCCGCCTCCAGCGCCTCGGCCCCGCGGGCGTTCATCACCAGATCCACGCCCGCATCGGCCAGCGCCTCGGCACAACCCCGACCCAATCCTTTCGACGAGGCACAGACCAATGCCCGCTTTCCCGCAATCCCCAGATCCATTGCCGCCCCTCTCCTGCTGCTTCTGAAAGCCTACCAGCGCAGGAGGCATGGGCAAGCCCCCGGCGGAGCGACGGTCAGATGGCGTAGAAGAACTCCTCTCGCACGATCTTGCCGCCTTTCACATGATAGACCGCGACTTCCCGGTCCTTGCGCCGTTCGCCGGTGGCCTTGTTCTGCGTGTCCATTTCGAAGATCACCGAGAAACGGTCATCGCCATGCAGGAACGGCCCTTCGGCGGTGAAGCCATGCACGTCGAAATTGGCGCCCCACCAGTCATGCTTGCCGTGGATGCCGGCCAGCCCCACCGTCTCGCGGCCGCCGCCCATGTCCGTCGCCTCGACAGAAACGGCATCGGTGGCGTAGAGCCGGTCAAGGTTGGCGCGTTCGCGGCCCTCGCGGCACCCGGCAACCAGTTCGTTGGCAATGTCATTCAAGGTCATCGCATCCCTCCAGTGTTCTATTTATGTTCTCATCCTGCGCCGGGGAAACGAGTCGCGCAACCCCCCGCTTCCCGTTGCGGCGGGGCAAAGCCCATCCTATAGGGGGCGCATGACAAATCGTGCCGCCCTGCCCCCCGAAATCGCCCGCCGCCGGACCTTTGCGATCATCTCGCACCCCGACGCCGGGAAGACCACGCTGACCGAAAAGTTCCTCCTGTTCGGCGGCGCGATCCAGATGGCCGGTCAGGTCCGCGCCAAGGGCGACGCGCGGCGCACGCGGTCGGACTTCATGAAGTTGGAGCAGGAGCGGGGGATTTCCGTCTCCGCCTCGGCGATGTCGTTCGACTTCCGGCACTACCGCTTCAATCTGGTCGACACCCCCGGCCACAGCGATTTCTCGGAAGACACCTACCGCACGCTGACCGCCGTCGATGCCGCGATCATGGTGATTGACGGCGCGAAGGGCGTGGAAAGCCAGACGCGGAAGCTGTTCGAGGTCTGCCGCTTGCGCGACCTGCCGATCCTGACCTTCTGCAACAAGATGGACCGCGAAAGCCGCGATGTGTTCGAGATTATCGACGAGATCCAGGAGAACCTGGCGATCGACGTGACCCCGGCAAGCTGGCCTATCGGCATGGGGCGCGAGTTTGTCGGCGCCTACGATCTGCTGCACGACCGGCTGGAGATCATGGACCGCGCCGACCGCAACAAGGTGGCCGAAAGCATTCAGATTTCCGGGGTGGATGACCCGAAACTGGCGGAGCACATCCCGGCCGACCTTTTGAAGAAATTCCATGAAGAGCTGGAGATGGCGCGAGAACTGCTGCCCGCCTTTGACAGGACGGCGTTCCTCAACGGCTCGATGACGCCGATCTGGTTCGGGTCGGCGATCAACTCGTTCGGGGTGAAAGAACTGATGGACGGGATCGGCGAGTTCGGGCCCGAGCCGGAACCGCAGAAGGCCGCCGAGCGCCAGATCGAGCCGGGCGAGAGCCCGGTCACCGGCTTTGTCTTCAAGGTTCAGGCCAACATGGACCCCAAGCACCGCGACCGGGTGGCCTTTGTCCGCCTTGCCTCGGGCCATTTCGAACGCGGCATGAAGCTGCACCATGTGCGGTCGAAAAAGCCGATGTCGATCACCAACCCCGTCCTCTTCCTCGCCGCCGACCGCGAACTGGCCGAAGAAGCCTGGGCGGGTGATATCATCGGCATTCCGAACCACGGCCAGCTTCGCATCGGCGACGCGCTGACCGAGGGCGAGGCGCTGCGCTTCACCGGCATCCCGAGTTTCGCGCCTGAACTCTTGCAGTCGATCCGGGCACTGGACCCCCTGAAGGCCAAGCATCTGGAAAAGGCACTGACCCAGTTCGCCGAGGAAGGTGCCGCCAAGGTCTTCAAGCCGATGATCGGTTCCGGCTATATCGTCGGCGTCGTGGGCGCCCTGCAATTCGACGTGCTGGCCAGCCGGATCGAGCAGGAATATTCGCTGCCGGTCCGCTTCGAGGGATCGAACTTCACCTCGGCCCGCTGGATTTCCGGCGACAAGGCGGAAGTGGAAAAGTTGGTCAACGTCAACAAGGGCCACATCGCGCATGACAGTGACGGCGACCTTGTCTTCCTGACGCGCCTGCAATGGGACATCGACCGCGTGGTGCGCGACTATCCCGGCGTGAAGCTGACCGCGACCAAGGAGATGATGGCCTGAGGCCCGCGCTTGACCCCTCTCCGCCCCGGCCCTAGCCTGCGCGGAACCAAGGGGACAAGGCAAACACCCGCATGACGACGCCCGATCCCGCTGCGCCTGACGATCCTGTCGAGACCTACCCGGACGCGCCCGAGAGCCTGATCGGGATCTGGAAGCAGCGGCGGCGGCGGCTGAAACTGGCCGCGCGCGACTGGTTCCCGCCCGCCGACCTCGACCTTGCCCCCCTCATCGCAGCGCGTATCCCCGACACGATCCCGCCGCTGGAGGGCCCGCAGACGCTGCATGCGAGGAAGCTGCACCAAATGCGGGTCGAACTGGCGGGCCAGCCTGAGCTGGCGGCGGTCAACGCGATCCTGATCGCGCATCTGCGCAAACAGCGCCAGCCCGCCCACGCCCCGGCCCTGTTCCGGCGCATCTGGGCCGAGGCCGGACCGGCGCTGATGCCCGATCTGCCGGGGCGCTGGCTGATCTCGTCGGTCATCACTTTCGGCGACCATGGCGAGACCGAGGCGCAGCGCCGAGTGGGGCTTTCGATCAACCTGCTGTTTTCCCTGATGAAGCTTTACGAATTCGAACGCTTCCATTCGGGTGTCGACCCCGCCGCGTCTTTCCCGATCAGGCGTGTCGGGCGTCGGCGGCTGCCGCTTGACATGCCGCATTTCAACCTTGGCAGCGGCGGGCTGGACATCAACCTGCTGGCGCCGATCTGGGCCGAGGCGCGGGGCGTGCCGGTGGTGGGTCCGATGGCCTGCCACCTGTTGCAGCGGCTGAACGCGGACCCCGGCAACCTGTTCCGGCGCATCGGCATGATGAGGGCGGACAAGCACATGGCGCACATGGACAAAGTGCTGGACCTGGCCCCGCCCCTGCCGGACACCGAACCCGACGATACGCCACCGGCTTGACCGGCCGGGCGTTTTCCGTTATGCGCCTGCGGCGGCCACAGGGGCCGAGACGCCGGGGCGCCCGGAAACTTGCGTCCCATAATCCATGCGGTCCGATACCGCATCCATAGGACGCATATGACCAAGTTTACCGACCTCGCGCTGGACCCGCGCGTGCTGCAGGCCGTCACCGAAGCAGGTTACGAGACCCCCACCCCGATCCAGGCCGAGGCCATTCCGCACGCGCTGACCGGGCGCGATGTGCTGGGCATTGCCCAGACCGGCACCGGCAAGACCGCCAGCTTCACCCTGCCGATGATCACGCTTCTTGGCCAGGGCCGCGCCCGCGCCCGGATGCCACGCAGTCTCGTGCTGGCGCCGACCCGCGAACTCGCCGCCCAGGTGGCCGAGAATTTCGACATCTACGCCAAGCACACCAAGCTGACCAAGGCGCTGCTCATCGGCGGCGTGGCCTTCGGTGAGCAGGACAAGCTGATCGACCGCGGCGTCGACGTGCTGATCGCCACTCCCGGCCGCCTGCTGGATCATTTCGAGCGCGGCAAGCTCCTCCTGACCGGCGTGCAGATCATGGTGGTCGACGAGGCCGACCGGATGCTCGACATGGGCTTCATCCCCGATATCGAGCGCATCTTCACCCTGACTCCGCCGAAGCGGCAGACTATGTTCTACTCGGCGACCATGGCGCCGGAAATCGAGCGGATCACCAAGACATTCCTCAAGGATCCAGCCAAGATCGAAGTGGCGCGGCAGGCGACGACCTCGACCACGATCACCCAGGCGCTGATCCAGATCACTCCGGCCCGCAAGGACCGCAGCTTCGGTGACAAGCGGGCCATGCTGCGCGCACTGATCAAGGCCGAGGGCGAGGCCTGCACCAACGCGATCATCTTCTGCAACCGGAAGATGGACGTGGACGTGGTGGCGAAGTCACTGAAATCGCACGGCTTCAACGCGGCGCCCATTCACGGCGACCTGGACCAGTCGCAGCGGATGAAGACGCTGGACGCCTTCCGCGACGGCACGCTGCATCTCCTGGTCGCGTCGGACGTCGCGGCACGCGGGCTGGACATTCCGGCGGTCAGCCATGTGTTCAACTTCGACGTGCCCTCGCATCCCGAGGATTACGTCCACCGCATCGGCCGCACCGGCCGGGCGGGCCGTCTGGGCAAGGCCTTCACCATCGCAGTGCCATCGGACGAGAAATACCTGAAGGCGATCGAAAGCCTGATCAAGGCGGAAATCCCGCGGGGCGAGCAGCCCGAGGGCTATGAGCCCTCGACCGCCGACAGCCGCCCGGACCGTGCGCCGCGCGAAGACCGCAAGGGGCGTGAGCGCGGTGGCCGTGGTCGCGACCGTGAGCGCGAGCGTCCGGTGAAGGCGCATGACGAAGTGGCCCCGATGGAGCCGCTGGTTGTCGTGCCGAAAGCCGAGGTGGCCGAAGAGGCCCCGCGCGAGGAACGCCGGGAAGACCGTCGCGAGCCGCGCGGAGACCGCCGCCGCGAGAACCGGAGCGAGGAACAGCGCGGAGAAGGTCGGGGCGAGCGCCGCGATGATCGCCGGGAACCCCGCGAAGACCGCAGGGATGACCGCCGCGAGCCGCGCGAGGAGCGCCGCGACTACCGCCGCGAGCGCGACCTTGGCCCTTCGGTGATCGGCATGGGCGACCATGTGCCGGATTTCATCCTGCGCAGCTTTGCACTGAAGGCCGCGCCCACGACCGAAGAAGTCGAAGAGCCCGTCCCGGCCACCGGCACCGAAGGCTGACACGGCCCTCGGGGCCGACGCCTCCTCGTTCGACTTCGTCTCCTCGCCGGGTCTGCAGCCAGCGAGGAGGGACGAAGTCAACGACGAGCGGTTCGGGGGGCTACTCTGCCACCAGCCGGCTGATCACCACCGTCACCTCGGGCTTCTTGCCGATCTCTTCCATTGCGACCTGCCGGACGACCTTGCGGATTTCCTCCTCAAGCTTGTCGTCATCCTTCATAACCTTGCGGCCAAGTCGCCCGATCACCTCGTCCAGATCGGCCTCCAATGTGTCGGACAGCGGGCGCTCGCCCCGGCCGACCGGCGGCAGGCCCATCAACTCGACCCAGGGCTCGCCCATCGGGGTGTCGCTCTCGTCCAGGATCACCGTCACCGTCACCACGCCGTTCAGCGCCATGCGGATGCGGTCGCGCACCACCCCGTCCAGCGCCCCGATGATCGCCGTTCCGTCCAGATAAAGTCGCCCGGTCTCGACATATTCCGCCACCTCGGGCACATCGCCCGACAGGTCCAGCATGGTGCCGTTCGGCGCCACTGCCGCCGCGATCCCGGCTTCGGTCGCGATGCGGACATGCTCGGTCAGGTGCCGGTGTTCGCCATGCATCGGGATCAGCATGTCGGGCAGGATCAGCCGGTGAACATGCTCCAGATCCGGCCGGTTTGCGTGCCCCGAGACATGGTATTTCCCGCCCTGGTCGTCGATCACCTGCACGCCCATTTCCGAGAAAGCGTTCCAGACCCGGAAGACATCCTTCTCGTTGCCGGGAATGGTCTTGGAGGAAAAGAGGAACGTATCGCCCTCCTTCATCTCGATCCCGAGGTATTTGCCACGGGAAAGCTGCGCCGAGGCCGCCCGGCGTTCGCCCTGCGACCCGGTGACCAGCAGCATCAGGTTGCGGCGCGGCACATCCAGCGCCTCCTCGGGCGTCACGGTCTTCGGGAACCCGGACAGCACCGCTGCCTCTTCCGCCGCCGACAGCATCCGCTTCATCGACCGGCCCAGCACGCAGATCGTGCGATCCGCCGCCCGCCCCGCCTCGGCCAGCGTCTTCAGCCGCGCGACGTTCGAGCCGAAGGTCGTCGCCACCACCATGCCGCTGCGACTGCGGATCAGTTCGGCAAGCGGCTCCGCCAGCGTCGCCTCCGACCGGCCCTCATGGGTGGAAAACACGTTGGTGGAATCGCAGGTCATCGCCTTGACCGGGCGTTCCTTCACGATCTCGGCGAAACGGGCGTCGTCCCAGCCCTCGCCCACCACCGGAGTGGCGTCGATCTTGAAATCGGCGGAATGGAAGATGCGGCCCGCGGGTGTGTCGATCACCAGCGCCGAGGATTCCGGGATCGAATGCGACACCGGCACGAACTGCACCTTGAACGGTCCAACCTCCACCGTCGCCGGACGCGGGTCGACTGTCACGATCTGGTCGACCGGCAGGCCCGCCTCCTCGAACTTCAGCCGCCCGATGGTGGCGGTGAAGCGGCGGGCGTAGACCTTCTTCTCCAGCTGCGGCCAGAGGGGCGCGAGCGCCCCGATATGGTCCTCATGCGCGTGGGTGATGAAAATCGCATCCAGCCGGTCCAGCTTGTCATGCAGCCAGCTGACGTCGGGCAGGATCAGGTCAACCCCGGGCGAGGTGTCCATGTCCGGGAAGGCGACGCCCAGATCGACGAGGATCAGCCGTTCCTTGCCCTTGGGACCATAGCCGTAGACATAGGAGTTCATGCCGATCTCGCCGGCGCCGCCGAGGGGAAGGTAGATCAGGCGGTTCGCGCTCATGGGATTTCCTTGTTGAAGTCGTTGATCAGGACGAGGCCGTGCATGGTCAGGTCGTCCTCGATGGAATGGAACAAATCTGTCCCCTGGGCAAACAGGCTGGCGAGGCCGCCGGTTGCGATCACATGCATCGGACGGTCGCGTTCGCGCCGCACCTCACGCACGATGACCTCGACAAGGCCGATGTAGCCCCAATACACGCCCGACTGCATGCAAGCCACCGTATTCGTGCCGATGGCCTTCGCGGGCCTCGCCACATCGACGTGAGGCAGCGCGGCGGCGGCCATGTGCAGGACCTCCAGCGACAGGTTGACGCCGGGGGCGATGACGCCGCCGATATAGGCGCCGTCAGTGTCGACCACGTCGAAGGTGGTGGCGGTGCCGAAGTCGACCACGATCAGGTCGCCGCCATGCCGGTCGAAGCCCGCCACGGTGTTGACCAGCCGGTCGGGGCCGACTGTGGTGCCCTGGTCGACACGCGGTGCAACCGGCAGCTTGCACTCCGGCTTGCCGACGACCAGCGGGCGGCAGTTGAAGTAGCGGTCGCAGAGGACCCGAAGGTTGAAGACGACGCGCGGCACGGTGGAGGAGATGATCGCCTCGGTGATCGTCGCCTCGGTCCTCGTCAGGGCCATCAGGCTGGAGAGCCAGACGAAATACTCGTCCGCCGTGCGCTTGTGATCGGTGGCAATGCGCCAGGTGGCAATGAACCGTGCCCCATCCCAGATCGAGAAGACGGTGTTGGTATTGCCGCAGTCGATGGCAAGAAGCATGTCAGGCCCCCGGAAGTGGCCCGGACTTCTTCGACGAAGACCTCCGGGCGTCGGTCAAAAGAACACCTCGGCGGCGGGAATGGCAACCGGGCCTTGCGCCATCCGCAGGATCAGGTTTCCGGCGCTGTCGATGGTCTCGAAGGTGCCCTCCCGCGTCTCGGCTCCGGTGCGGGCGCGGATCCTCTCACCCAGCCGCGCGGCATGGGTAAGCCAGGCGTCGCGCAGGGGCGCGAAGCCCTCGGCAGTGAAGGTCGCCTCCCAGGCCGCATAGGCGGGGGCGAGCGCGCCAAGAAAGGCCGCAGGCGTGATGCGCAAGCCGGTTTCGCCCAGCAGCGAGACGGGGGGAAGTGCCCCGGCCTCTACCTGCGACGCCTCAGGTGCTGCGATCAGGTTGACGCCGATGCCGATGCAGAGGACGGGATCGGGGCCGCTCAGCCCCTGGCTTTCCAGCAGGATGCCCGCCAGCTTGCCACCGTTGCAGAGGACATCGTTCGGCCATTTCAGGGCGAAGCACTGCGGCAGGCCTGTCACCGCGATCAGGGCGTCACGCAAGGCAAGGGCCGCCGCGAAGGACCGCAGCGCCACGGTCTCGGGTGGCTCCTGCGGTTTCAGGACCAGCGTGCCGTGGAAGTTGCCCAAGGGGCTGGTCCATGGCCGTGACCGGCGGCCCCGGCCCGCGGTCTGCAATCCGGCAAGGATCCAGGTCGGCCCGGAAAGCGACGCGGCCCGGCGGAACCCTTCGGCATTGGTGCTGTCGATTTCGGGCAGGGCGATGCGCCCTGGCCCGGCTTCGCCCTTAGCGGACAAGCGCTTCGGCGGCGACGGCGGCCGCGGGTTCGATGCCGAACAGGTTCACGATGCCCAGCACCATGGCCAGCGCCACGACCACCAGCATCGCCCATTGCACCGGGGCCATGCGGCTGTCGACCGGCTCCTGTTCCGCGCCGAAATACATGAAGTAGACGATGCGGAGGTAGTAGAAGGCGCCGATCACCGAAGCCACCGCCCCGGCCACGGCCAGCCAGACCCAGCCCGCATCGACGGCAGCCTTCAGGACGTAGAACTTCCCGAAGAAGCCGACCATCGGCGGCACGCCGGCAAGGCTGAACAGCAGCACCAGCATGGCCAGAGCCTTCAACGGCTCTTTCTTCGCGAACTGGTTCAGTCCGGCAATGTCGCTGACCGGCCGGCCGTCGCGCTCCATCGACAGGATGAAGGCGAAGGTGCCGACGTTCATCGTGACATAGATCGCCATATAGATCAGCGTCGCCTGCACGCCATAGGCGGTCCCGACGCAAAGCCCGATCAGCGCATAGCCCATATGGGCGATCGAGGAATAGGCCATCAGCCGCTTGATGTCGCGCTGGCCGATGGCGGCGATCGCGCCGAGGAACATCGAGGCGACCGCCAGCCCGGCGAGGACCTGCCCCCACTGGCCCGGAATGCCGCCGAAAGCGTCCTGCACCAGCCGGGCGATCAGGCCCATCGCCGCAACCTTGGGGGCGGTGGCGAAGAAGGCGGTGACCGGGGTGGGCGAGCCTTCGTAGACGTCCGGCGTCCACATGTGGAACGGCGCGGCCGAAACCTTGAAGGCCAGCCCTGCCAGCATGAAGACAAGCCCGAAGAGGAGGCCCAGCGGCACCCCCGCCTGCACCGTGGTCAGGATACCCGCGAACTGCGTCGTCCCGGCATAGCCGTAGACCAGCGAGGCGCCGTAGAGCAGAAGCCCCGACGACAGCGCGCCAAGGACGAAGTACTTCAGACCGGCTTCCGAGGACCGGGCACTGTCGCGGCGCATCGCGGCCACGACGTAGAGCGACAAAGATTGCAGCTCCAGCCCCATGTAGAGCGTAATCAGGTCGGCGGCCGAGACCATAACCATCATCCCCACCACCGCAAGGGTGACGAGGACCGGGTATTCAAAGCGCAGAAGCTCGCGCCGGGTCATGTAGTCCTGGCTCATCACCAGGACCGCCGCCGCCGACAGCAGGATCGTCACCTTAGCGAAGCGCGCGAAGGGATCGTCGGTAAAGAGGCCGGAGAACACCGTCCGCTCCCCCGCCCCGGTCGCGCCGATATATAGCGCCAGCGCCACGAACAGGCCCGCCGTCGCCCAGACCAGCATCGGGGCAAGCTTGTCCTTGGTCGTGTAGACCGCGGCCATCAGCGCGGCCATGGCGTAGCCCGCCAAGAGGATCTCGGGCAGAAGGATATGGAAATCTGCAGAGGTCATCGCGGGCGTCCTTAGTGCATGGCCAGCTCGGCCCCGTCAGCGGGCAGAGCAGCGTGATAGTCGGTGACAAGAGCCGAGACAGAGGGCCCGATGATGTCGGTCACGAGGCTGGGGTAGACACCCAGGATTAGCGTCATCGCTATCAGGGGCGCGAAGATCGCCTTCTCACGGCGGTCCATGTCGGAGATCGACTTTAGCGCTTCCTTGATCAGATCGCCGAACACGACCCGGCGATACAGCCAGAGCGCATAGGCGGCGGACAGGATCACGCCAGAGGTGGCCACCGCAGCAACCCAGGTATTGACCTGGAAGATGCCCATCAGCGTCAGGAACTCGCCGACAAAGCCCGAGGTCCCCGGAAGGCCGACGTTCGCCATGGTGAAGAACATGAAGACCAGGGCATAGGCCGGCATCCGGTTCACCAACCCGCCGTAGGCGTCGATTTCCCGCGTGTGCATCCGGTCGTAGATCACCCCGACGCAAAGGAAGAGCGCGCCCGAGATGAAGCCGTGGCTCAGCATCTGGAAGATCGCACCGTCCACGCCCTGCTGGTTCGCCGCGAAAATGCCCATGGTGACATAGCCCATATGCGCGACCGAGGAATAGGCGATCAGCTTCTTCATGTCGGTCTGCGCCAGCGCGACAAGGCTGGTGTAGACGATGGCGATGGCCGACATCCACAGGACCAAGGGCGTCATCACATCCGATCCCACCGGGAACATCGGCAGGCTGAAGCGCAGGAAGCCGTAACCGCCCATCTTCAGCAGCACCGCCGCAAGCACCACCGAGCCCGCGGTCGGGGCCTGGACGTGGGCGTCGGGCAACCAGGTGTGGACCGGCCACATCGGCATCTTCACCGCGAAAGAGGCGAAGAAAGCGAGGAACAGCATGGTCTGGAGACCGCCGACGACCTGGAAGCCGAGGAGGCTGAAGCTCTCATGCCCGAAGTCATGCGTCAGCAGTTTCACGATGTCGGTCGTGCCGGCATCCAGATACATCGCGATCATCGCGACCAGCATCAGGACCGAGCCGAGGAAGGTGTAGAGGAAGAACTTGAACGCGGCGTAGATCCGGTCCTTGCCGCCCCAGATGCCGATGATCAGGAACATCGGGATCAGCCCGGCCTCGAAGAAGAGATAGAACAGCACAAGGTCCAGCGCCATGAAGACGCCGAGCATCAGCGTCTCCAGCACCAGGAAGGCGATCATGTACTCCTTCACCCGGGTCTCGACCGTCCAGCAGGACCAGATGGTGATCGGCATCAGGAAGGTGGTCAGCATCACGAACAGGATCGAGATCCCGTCGACGCCCATCTTGTAGCTGAGGCCCAGGATCCACTGGTGTTCCTCGACGAACTGGAAGCCGGTGTTCGACGGATCGAACCGGAACAGCACGAACAGCGAGACCACAAAGGTCGCCGAGGTGGTGAAGAGCGCAAGCCACTTCGCCCCTTGCCGCGCCGCCGCGTCGTCGCCGCGCATGAACAGTGCGAGGATGGCCGCCGCGACCAGCGGCAGGAAGGTGATGATCGAGAGAAGCTGGTTTTCCATTCTGCGCGCCCCTTACTTCGCGCCGCCGAAGAGCGTCATCCAGGTGACGAGGATCACGATCCCCAGCACCATCGCGAAGGCATAGTGGAACAGGTAGCCGGACTGCGCGCGGCCTGCGAGGCGGGTGAAGAAGGGGATGATCCCCATCGCCACCCCGTTCAAGGTCCCGTCGATGACATC
>JAFLCY010000011.1 GCA_017303485.1 Rhodobacterales bacterium | reverse complement strand
CAAACTTCCTCGCCGCTGTCGCTCTCGCTTCCGCCCGGATCTGGCTCAAAACAATTGAGTCCGCGCCCTAGTCAAAGGGCGCGACAAGCTCGCGGCCTTACGGGACAGGCAGGGTCTGACTTTCGGCAGGATTACGCAGAAATTCACAGCCATCATTCGTCGACTTGTCAATGATAACGCGAAGGGAGCGGTTACTCTGAGCGGCAACGGAATCGAAATCGTCGTAGATGTCGATGGAGATCGTCGCACAGCCGCCATCGAGTCCCTGAAAGTGTTGGCGTTTGATCTTGCCTGCCTTTGCCTGAGCATTGAGGGCGCAACACGCCTTCCTGCGTTCCTCGTTCACGATAGTCCCCGCGAGGCCGATCTCGGCCTCAGCATTTACGATGAGTTGTTCCGCCTGTTACGTGAGTTGGAAACAATGACCGACCCCGCAGCCTTTCAGTACATCGTGACGACTACGACACGTCCCCCTGATGATGTCCGTTGTGCTCCTTGGCTGAGGCTGACTCTAAATGGGGCGCCAGGTTCGGAGCGTCTGATGGCACGCGATTTGTAGACCGCCGATGGTTGAAGCTCCCCAATCCTTCATTGTTCGAGAAGAATGCGAGAAAGCCGCCTCACAAAACGGCTTTCGCCGAGTTCTGGGCGAGGAAGCAGGATGGCGGACCTTCAGATCCACAACAGCGCATGGCGCCATCTATCTGGCTGCTGAAAGTAGTCATGGACCGTGGTTTCTCGCCACCGACCATGCTGGCGTCGTCGCGGAACTGGATTTGCCAACCGCCGCCATACCCGGCCCCGGGACGCGACGCTACACCTTCAGTTCACTAGGCGAGTTCTATGCGGCGCTGAATCGCGTCTACGCCTTAGCGATTAGCCTTCCCGACGCGCCTCTACGAGAGTTCGAGCGACGCGTCGCTGACCTGCCTCGGACCACTGAGGTGGAACGTTTGGTGGTTCAGCGGATCGGACAGGACATCTTTCGTGACCGTCTAATAGATTACTGGCAGGGGCGTTGTCCTCTGACGGGGATCTCGGATCCGACGCTGCTGCGCGCATCGCACATTGTCCCTTGGGCAGATTGCAAAAGCGATGCCGAGCGGCTCGATGTGCACAATGGTGTATTGCTTTCGGCGCTGTGGGATGCTGCCTTTGACCGTGGACTTGTGACTCTCGACGATGAGGGGGTTCCACAGTTTTCGCCAAAGTTAAGCAGTGCTGCGCGCACCGAGTTGCGCTGGCACGCGCCCATTCCACTTACTGATAGACACCGGGCCCGCCTTCTCTGGCACAGGGCCATGATCTTTATGAGTAATGCTTCGTAGTGCGCGAAGTGGACAACACATGTGGACGCGCCTGAACCCACACTTTGTAGCAACGGCTCCGGAGGGCAGCTTTCTCACGGTTCGCTTCGACTTTGCTTTTTTGCGTAGGGCCGGCCGGCACTCGATATCTTCGCTTTTCCGGTACAGGTCGGATAGCGAACGCAGCCGAGGAACTTGCCGAAGCTGCCAGCCCGTTCGACCAGCCAGCCATCTTCGCATTCCGGGCACGCCGGATAGCTGGCACCGCACCCGCATCTAATCACGCTCGTCCCTTCAGCATGGCGTGGCAGGGTCGTGCCGCAGGATGGGCAGGCGGGCAGCAGGTTTCCGCAGTGCTGGACGTGCTCACACCGGTACCAGATGCGGCCATCCTGCCCGGTCACACCCAGCAATCGCCCGCCGCATTCGCCGCAAGAGTGAGCCTCGGGTTCAGCTCCAGGGGTCGTGGAGATCCCGTAGACGGAGTCTTTGCGAAGCTCCGTCACGAAGGATGAAGGACGGGCGTTCGAGGCAAGGATCGTCAGCGTATGACGGGCCCGCGTCATCGCCACATACATGACGCGCCGCTCTTCGGCGTTCTGGAAAGCTTCTTCCTCCGGTGAGACCAGCGACAGGAGGGGGTCGTCGGCGATCTCGGACGGAAAACCCATGCGCCCGCTGTCGGCGTTAAGCAGGATGACGTGGTCGGCTTCGAGCCCCTTGGAGGCATGGATGGTCTTGAAGCTGATCTTCAGCCGCGAAAACCGGCGGCGCAGACCATGCATGTCTGGCTCGTTGAAGCGATAACGCCCAAGGAGCAGCACCGTCGTGGGCTTGGCCTCCAGAGCCGCGGCGGCAGACAGGGCCGCAAGGACTTCGTTCAGTTTCCCCTCATCCTCGCCTTTGGACACTGTGACGACCCTGATCGCCGGTTCGGTGGCAGTCCCGGCCGGGACGACTTTCTTGTCGATCTGGGCCGGGTTCCGCAGAACAAAGGTGCGGGCGGCAAAGGCGATCTGGTCGACGGACCGAAAGGTGCGGCCGAGATCGACGGTTCGGTGCACGCCTGCCTCGCCATCGAAGCTGCCGCCGAACTCTCGCCCGAAATGGCGCATCAGGTGGATATCGGACCCCGCGAAGCGGAAGATGGATTGCCAGTCGTCACCCACGGCAAAAACGCGCACGTCCGGATGCTGGGCCTTCAGCGCCTTCACCAGCCGGGCCCGGCTTTGCGAGATGTCCTGGAACTCGTCGACAAGGATGTGGCGGAACGGGCTGACATAGCGACCGTCCTCTGCATAACGCGCAGCGCGCAGGATCATGTCCTCGAAGTCGATCCGGCCCTCAAGACGCTTCTGATATTCCTCGAAAACCGGCGCGAAGACATCGAGGAACGCCCGGGCGCGCTTGCCCAGCTTCATCCGATCTGACTTGGTCTCGCAATCCTGCAGGCTGTAGCCACCGCTCTTGAACTTGCGCAGGAAGGTTCCGAGGAGCTTGGAAAAGTCATCGACCTGCTTCAGTTCGACGATCCGGTCATAGATGGTGTCGACCGGCCGGGGGTTCAGGGTGACATGCGGCGCCAGCTTTTCGGCGAGGCCGGTCAGCAGGCGCCCCTCCTGCCGTTCATAGCTGTAGGTCTCGATCAGGGTCGTCTGATGCTCGGCGTGGACTTTCCGCTTCCAGTCCATGCCCGCCAGGTATTCGTCGCGGTCCACGAAGGGCGCCGTGACCAGCCTCTCGCTGCCATCCCGTGCGTTTTCACGCCGCACCCCGAAATGCTCGATGTAGATGCCGCTTTCGGTCAGGCGGAAATCGGGCTGATAATCGCGTCGGCCGACCTCGGAAACCTTGTGCTCGTAGAGGGGCTCGTATTCGTAGTCGACGCCGTTTTCGTAAAGCCAGTTGGCGATCTGCAGCTCTTCGTAACTCTTGACCTTCTCGCCCTGCAGCGTCCGCAGGTCTTGGGCTTCCATGTGGGTGTAGAAGTCGTGCTTGGTCTTGAAGTCCCATTCGGTCTTGGGTTCAACCAGGAAATGCGCGAAGAACTGGATGATCGCCTTCGACACCTCTGACAGGCGGTAGACGAGGTCCTTCAGGATCTGCTTGATCAGGTTG
Organism: Rhodobacterales bacterium; assembly: GCA_017303485.1. Taxonomy (GTDB): domain Bacteria; phylum Pseudomonadota; class Alphaproteobacteria; order Rhodobacterales; family Rhodobacteraceae; genus Tabrizicola. Next base: position 53,876 of record JAFLCY010000011.1, on the reverse strand, counting down.
GTGAAGGCCATGTCGTCGGTGGCATGGTCGGCCAAGGCAGGCTTCGACCCTTCGACGATCCCGATGATATCATAGGCAATCGCGTGGAAGGTTCGCGCAACGATGGGCACGCCGGATCGGGCCTCGACCCGTTCTGACATCTCCTCGGCCGCATTCTTCGCGAAGGCCAGCAGCAAGATTTCCGCCGGCTGGCGAATGCCCGCCTTGACCAGATAGGCCGCCTTGGCGGTTATGACGCTGGTCTTTCCTGATCCCGCCCCGGCGAGGACGAGCGTCGCATCTTCATCGACGACGACCGACAGGCGCTGTTCCGGCGTCAGCGGCTTGCTCTCGATCGTGTCGAAGAAATCATTCCAGCGACCCAGTTCGGCCGATACGAAGGCAGCGATGGCATTCGCCCGTGTTGTTCGCGGATCCGTCGCAAACTTCCGGACGGGTGCGATGCGTGCGACGGCCTCGGCCCCGATAGCCTCTGCATTCAGCTTCGACAGAAGCGAAGAATCCAGAGCCCGGGCGTCATCCAGCAGTGGCGCGATCTGGCACGCAGAGGGATAACGGGGCGGTGCAGCCAGCGCCAGCACCCCGGCAAGGACCCTGTCCAGTCGCATCGCTTCCTTCTCAAGTGCTGCGAGATTGAAGCGTGTCCAAGCCTCCTTGACCTCTTTTGCGAAACCTCTGGCGGCGAAGTGGCGCGCCCCCTTAAGCGTAACGACTTCATTTTCTTGCGCGTTTATTGTCAGCGTAGTCCCAAGCATCCCTTTCCGGAGTGCAGGGGCATTCGTAAGCGCCTGCAATGGCATTGTGGCAACCTTACCGCGTCGTGTGACCTTGATGTAATCCGCGTCCAGTTCCATTGTGCGAGCGGACTTGCTGAAGGGATCGGCCAAGAATCCGACCAAAGGGCGTCGCTTAAGCCGGATCAATAAACTCGCCCTTCGTCGCGCTTTAGAATAGATCTTTGCTGCAATTGGCACCTATCGCAATCTTGATCGTGGGTTCGGCTCGCGGTTGGAATCATTCCTTCGGCTGATGGGGTCACCCAAAAAAATCACCTTGTTGACGCGGTCGACCGGCCCCCACTTTCATCCAAGGCAGGTAATGCGGCCATGTCGGATATCGGGTCAAGGATACGTTTGCATGCTTCACCTCGTAAACAATGCTCCTGCCTGGCTCAGGCACCTTAGGCGAATTTCTACCTCGGCGAGGCCCCTACACATGCTTGCCGCCCCGATGTTAGGCGCAGGAAAAGCACGTAAGCACCTGGCCAGACTGGTCCGAACCCACATCGGAACGCAAACAAAACGCGAGCCCTCCAATGCCTGCCACGACTGTCACACGCGACGACCTGTACCGCCTTGTCTGGGAAACCCCGATCACCCGTCTGGCCGCCAGCTATGGGATCACCGGGACCGGCCTGAAGAAAATCTGTGATCGGCTCGACGTACCCGTCCCGCCGCGCGGCTACTGGGCCAGAAAGGAGGCGGGGCAGCCGGTGGTGCAGTTCAGGCTGCTGAAGCCGAAGGCCGACACGCCGCTATCGGTTGTCATCCACCCGACACCGCCGAAGGAGAAACCCGCCCCCGTGCCAGTGCCGGCGGACAATCCGCACACCGGGGTGAAGGATGGCGCGCTCCCCGTGCCAGACCGTCTGTACAAACCGCACCCTGTCATTGCAGCCTGGATCGATGTCCGCAAAAGTGAGCGGGAGGCCTCTCGACACCGGCCCTGGGGCAACGGCCGCGCGACGGTCCCGGAATTCTCGACCGAAGATCAGCGGCGCCACCGGATCCTGAATGCCCTCTTCCGGGCGCTGGAGTCCGGCAACCATGCCGTTACCGAGACGAGGCGCGGCGACCTCGAGGTCAAGCTCGGCGGTAAGTCTATCTCGTTCCGGCTGCGCGAAAAGCTGAAGCAGGTGCAACGACCGCTGACCGATGACGAAAAGCGCTGGGGCTTCTCTGCGAAGAACGGGTACCGCAAGGAAACGGTTGGCAGCGGTTTCCTGATCTTCGAGATCCAGTCCCGGCTGCCGGGTCAGCTGAAATCCACGTGGCTGGAAACAGAAGAGCGGCGGATGGAGGCTATGGTCGGCGAGATTTTCGCCACCATGCAGGCAGCAGCACCGCTTCTGGAGGCCGAACGCCTGGCCGAAGAGGACCGTGAGGCCCGCCGGCGGGAAGAGGAGGCAAGGCGCCGGGAAGAGGAGCGGCTGCGGAAAATCGCCGACAACCGCCTGCGCCGGTTCGGCCAACTGGCCGATCAGTGGGACCGTACGGGCCGGATGCGCGCTTTCCTGGCCGAGATGAAGGCCCTCCCTCCTGAGCCGGATGCTATCATTGAGGGGCGCAGTCTGGCCGACTGGATCGCCTGGCTGGAGGCCCGGATCGAGGCCCGCGACCCGCTACGCGCCGGGTCCAGGGCAATTTTGGAAGACCTGGCCACCGTCACCGAATGGTGGCGGGAGCCCTGATCGGGCGCGCAGGGTAAGGGGCAAGAGCGGCAGAGGAAGTTTATCCGGCTTGCTCTCCGCAGCCCCACCGATGGCCTGACCGATGGCCCTTGCTGGGCCCCGCCCGTGAACGCCCGCCCGGCGCTTCAGCCGTCCTCCACCGGCCGCTGGCGCAAGGCCTCCGTCGGCAAGCCCAGCTTTTCGAACCGGCCGATCAGTTCGTCCCTCTGCCGGCGCCGACCATCGGTCCTGGCCTCGATCGCGGGCTGGACCTCCAGCATGATGGTGATCGCCTTGATCAGCGCCGGGACGTCGCCTTTCAGGCCCTTGCGGCAGAGCGCCAGATAGGCCGCCTCCAGCCCGGCGAGGGACACAGGGCTGCCGTCCGGGGTCCGGGCCGTGACCGGCTCGGACAGGATCGCCGCAGCGTCCTTCAGATGGTCGGCTCGGGTTTTCGGGCGGCCCTTCGGGTTGCCCGACTGACCCTTCTGCCAGCGGCTGGTCTGGGGCGGCTTGCCATAGCCGATGTCGTAGGGGTCAGGCATCGTTGCCTCCGTCCTTCTTCATGGCCGTAGCGATGCGGCGGAGACCCTCCAGCACACGCCGTTTCACCTCGGCCGGATCGAGGGACTGGTCTTCGGCATTGGCGCTGGCCTCGGCCAGGATGCGGCGCTGCAGATCTAGGGCGCGGCGATCGCCGGCCAGCGCCAGGTCGCGCAGCCGACGGATCAGCGCCTCCCGGATCGGCATCTGGTCATCACTGCCCTGGAGCTTGACCTTGCGGTCCAGGACCCGGGTGAGATGGGTCCAGAGGTCGTCCTGCTTCCGGGGCCGGCCGCGAGGATTGCCGGACTTGCCCCTGGTGAAGCGGTGCTGCACCGGCGGGCTGGCGTAGCCCACCGGTTGATCGACAGGATCGCTCATTCTGCAGCCTCCGGCGCGGGAACTATGGCTTCGTCGGCCCTGGCCTCGGCACAGGCCTGCGCGCGTGCCGCGAAGGTCTCGCCCGTGGCCTCCAACACCGGCTCGACGCCCGTGAGCGCCGCATAGCGGCGGCAGATCACGTCGCAGTAGATCGGGTCAAGCTCGACCAGCCGGGCGACACGTCCCGTCCGCTCCGCCGCTATCAGCGTGGTACCCGAGCCGCCAAAGCCGTCGAGCACAATCTCCCCGCGCCGGGTGACATCCTTGATGGCATCGGCCACCAACGCCACCGGCTTCACTGTCGGGTGCAGCGCAAGGTCCTTCTGGTTGGCGCCGAAGCTGTTCACCCCGGGGTAGTCCCAGACGTTCGTGCGGTAACGGCCGGTCTCACCCAGGCCGAACGTGTTGGTGTGGGGCCCGGTGCCGACCTTCCAGACATAGATCAACTCGTGCCGGGAGCGGTAGAACGTGCCCATGCCGCCGTTGGTCTTGGCCCAGACGACGAGGTTCTTCAACTCGCTGTAGACCTTAACACCCGCCGCCTGCAGCTCGGCCATATGGCGCCAGTCCATGCAGGTGAAGTGGATCGCGCCATCCATGCTGACCGCCGCCATGGCGCCGAGGGAGGCCTCAAGGAAGGCGGTGAAGGCCGCGGCATCCATCTCGCCCGCCGCCATGGCGAACTCGCGGTGCTTGATCTTACCCGAGCCGCAGACATGGCCGTCGATTTTTACGTTGAAGGGCGGATCGGTGAAGACCGCCCGGGCCCGATCCGCTCCCATCAGCGCGGCATAAACCGCAGGGTCCCGCGCATCGCCGCAGATCAGCCGGTGCGGGCCGAGCCGCCAGACATCGCCGGTCCGGGTCACCGCCGGCCCGGGTTCGGGCAAAGGTGCCTCATCGGCGGGGTCGGTCACCGGTTCATCCACGCTGTCGTCGAGCAACAGGTCAAGCTCTGCGGTCTCGAAGCCGGTGATTTCCAGCTCGAAGTCGCGATCCATTGCGGCAAGGGCGTGGAACTCGATCTTCAGGATCTCGCGGTCCCAGCCCGCAAGTTCTGCCAGACGGTTGTCCGCGATGACATAGGCGCGCCGTTCGGCCGGGCTAAGATGGCCCAGGACGACGGTCGGCACCTCGGCGATACCGAGCTGCCGCGCCGCCGCCACCCGGCCGTGGCCCGCGACAATGCCGCCGTCCGCATCCACCAGGACCGGGTTGGTAAAGCCGAACTGGCGGATCGAGGCCGCGATCTGCGCGATCTGCTTGTCGCTGTGCGTACGGGCATTGCCCGCATAGGGAACGAGATCGCCGGTCTGGCGATAGGTAATCTTCAGCCGGGTGCTTTCCGGCAGGGTCTGGGGCAGCGCCCCGGTCTTGAGGTCAGCCATGATAGGGCCTTTCGATTGCGCGCTGCCGGCTCGCCGTGACAGGGACCAGGAAGCCCCTGCTGGGGCGAGCCGGTCAGCGCTGTTTCAGGGAGAGGCCGGACCGTCCTGGTCCTTGCGAAGGGCCGGTTCCCCGGCACAAGATCGGCAGGCCCCCCACCGATCACTTCGCGTCGTTCGACCGGGGCCGCGCGCCAGGCACGACCCCGGGAGATCAGGTCAGGGCCATGTCCGGCGCGCAGACGGCATCTTCCGCGGTGGTCTCCAGCAATGCCGTCAGCACCATCGCCTGCCGCACCTCGGCCCGAAGCGCCTGGGCCCCGAGGCCGGCGTCGCGGAAGAAGCGGGCCATGGATTTGGCGAAAGCCCTCCGTTCAGACGGGCTAAGGCCGTCATCGTCAATCGCCGGAACATCGTCGAGGCCAAGCTCGATTGCCGCGGCAACAAGGCCATGCCCGGCGATGACATTGCCGTCGCCGTCCAAAAGCACCGGGGTCATGACCCCAATGGCGATGAGCCCTTCGACCAGATGCGCAACATGCGTCCGGTCACAGGGTTTCGCCGCCGGCAGCTTGCTTGCCAACCGGCGCGGGTCGACGCGGAAGAGTCCTTCGCGCAGTTCCGGTGCAACGAGCGCGGTTTCGAGATCGAGACGTCTTTCAGCCATGGATATTCCTTTCCATCATCTGGCAGTCGCGCCAGCGGCGCGACGGATCAGGCTACAGGCTAATAGCCCTGCAGCGGTTCAGTGATGTATGGGAGGCCAGACCAACACCGGTCCTGTTGCGAAGGGCCGGTGTCCCGGCGCATGAGAGGAAGACCTCCGATCCGTCTCGCTTCGCTGTCGTGTTTCGGGTGTTCAAGCCCAGCACAGTTCAGTTGGACATGCCGACCGTACGAGGCAAGCCCTTTTTGGCGGGATGTATAAGCGGCTTATAGAGAATCTGCAGTCTCGCCCTAATTTTCCCCTGCGAGACCCCAGAAGCCCCGGCTTCGGCGACCACCGCCGGCCCCGTGATTCGTCAGACCGCGCCAGTTTCCTGGGCGTCGAGCAGCGCTCCGACCGGCACGCCAAGCGCCACCGCCAGCTTGTCGACCACCGTGATCGTCGGATTGCGCGCGCCGCGCTCCAGATCGCTGACATAGGTCCGGTGCAGCCCCGCCTGATGCGCGAACTCCTCCTGCGACCAGCCCTTCGACTGGCGCAGCCGGCGCATGTTCAGGCTCAGGCGGGCACGGATGTCCATGCCGTCCAATGGCCTGTCCTGTCGCCGATCCGTCTACAGACGATCAGTGACATTTCCGCTTGACCACGGCCGCCGCGGAAGCGTTGGTCATGTCACTGATCGACGACATCTGGAGGCGGAACTTGGCAGCAGAAGGCATGTTGACGCCACGCGGTGAGGGCACGGCCGGGCGAAGGATGGCCAATCCGGTCGAGCGCCTGGCCGATTACATCGAGGCGATCGGTCTGGTTCCGGCCCAGGATGCTGACGCCTACCGCTACGCCTCGCTGCCGCTTTGCGTGATCGATGCCGTGTTCTCGATCGGTGTGACCTATGAATCCACGGTGGCCACCGTCGCCCGGGTCTGCGACCGGCTGGGCTGGCCGCGGCTGGCCCCGTCGCGGGCCACGCGTGGCGCCGGACCGCAGGGTCTCACCAATCTCCTGGAAGCGCATGCGGGCCTGACGGCGGAAGCGGCCGCCGAGCACATTTACGGCAACCGGCAGCGCACATCGTCGAAGTCGGGCATCCTGAAGGCGGAAGCGGTGCGGCTCTTTGCCGAAGCGCTGCTGACTGCCGGGATTGACAGCTTCCCCGACATCACTCCCGACCGCATGGGCCTCGCCGAGGCCCTGGTGCTTGGCCTGCCCGGGCAAGGAAGCGGCATCGCCTTCGACTATTTCCGCATGCTGGCCGGCGACGACAGCTTCATAAAGCCCGACCGCATGGTGTTGCGCTTCGTGGCCACAGCGCTCGATCTTCCCACAGAACCCAATCCGCGCCTGTCCTCGGTCCTGGTACTACTGGCGGCCCGGGAGCTGGCCCGCCGCGGTCATGACTGGACGCCGCGCACGCTCGACTATGCGATCTGGGTCAAGCAGCGCGGATATGGAGAGTGACGGCCCCAAAAAAAAGGTGGTGCGCCTGTATCAGAACGGCTGGACTTACGCGTCGTGGGAAGCGGTCCTGACCCCGGTCGGGCGAGGAGGCGACACAGGTGCCGGATATCGAGGTGCAGGAACTCTTCGCAAGGCTGACCGGGCAGTTTGAGGACGCCGCTGCCCTTGCAGCAGAGGGGCAGCGCGCACGTCTCACCAAGGAGATCGCCGTTACCCTGCTGCGGGAGATCCGTGCCCACATCGACGGAACTACGCGCAGTTTGGCGGAAATCGAACAGAGGTTCATGACATGACGTAATGTGGACGGGACCGACACTATCGACGTTCTCGGCCCATAGCGGACGGTCGACGCGTTGATGCGCCGCGGTGCGGCTTCTTCAGACAGGACACTCGAGCTTGCCGCAGCAACTCTTGTCGGCCAATGTCCGCGATGCGTACAATTCAATGCAGAGATGTAGGCTGAATAGCGACGTGCCGAAGGTTGATCGCGTCACGACGATAGAGGCCAAAGCTTGCGCGGATGAGCCATTGTATTGTGTAACGCTACACACTACAGTGCGGTCGCATGGATACGCCGACCGGAGGAAGCCATGTCGCCTAGAAAAAATATGTCCGGGCATCCGGGGCCGTATATCAAGCACAAGGTCATTCCGGCGGGAATGAATGTGACCCAAGCAGCCAAGGCTCTGGGTGTTGGGCGCCCGGCCCTATCCAATCTTCTGAATGGAAACTCGAACCTGTCGCCCGAGATGGCAACAAAATTCGAGAAAGCGTTTGGTGCAAGCGCCAGTGCGCTTCTGGCAATGCAAAGCGCATTCGAAGCTGGTCTCAGCGCGGTGTCAGCGAGCGCAACGGCTGTGCGCTCTTTCGTACCGCCGTTCGCGGCACCGAAAGCGAACGAAATCGAAGAGTGGTCTGAAAGCATTTCGTCTCGCGCCAAGTTCGCCGCCCTCCTAAGAATACTGGTGCACTCAACGTGCGATGGTCTGGAGAAGGTCGATTTCCCTGCACATGATGACTCTCAACGTGCAGGGTGGGATGGACAGGTCGAAACAAAAATCGGGAACTCCTGGGTGCCTTTAGGGACGTCCGGTTGGGAGTTTGGAACGAACCAAACCATCAAGACCAAGGCCGATAAAGACTTCGCCAAAAGCGTGAAAGCAACACCCAAAGAGGAGCGTCTGAACAAGGCTTTCGTATTTGTGTCTCCGCGCCGTTGGCCAGGGAAGGAAGCGTGGAGGAAAGAGCAGCAGGATAAAGGGCTCTGGAAGCATGTCGTCGCACTTGACTCAAGCGACCTTGAACAGTGGATCGAGCAATCGATACCCGCGCAGGTATGGTTCCGAAACGAGCTTGGCCGTGACCACAAAGGTACGATGTCGCTGGATCGTTGCTGGACGGTCTGGAACGCCGACTGTGATCCCCAGTTCAAGCCCGATGTCTTCGAAGAAGCATCAATAATCGCGGGCAAAAGGCTTAGGTCTCACCTTGCCAAACCCAACAAAACCCTCCGCATAGCGGCAGACTCAATTCTAGAGGGTCTGGCGTTTGTGAGCGCCATGCTCGGCACTGATGATCCAGAGACAGCATCGTTCAGGGACCGCGTTGTTGTCTTTTCCGAAAAGGGTCCCTTGACTGATCTTGCTAGCAGGTCTGCACGTTTCATACCAATCGTCTTCAACCGGGAGACAGAGGTTGAGCTCTCCGAGACCGGTGCCATGCTGGGCGGCATTTCCATCGTCCCACGCACTATGGTGCAGTCGGAGACCGATATTACGCTGGATACCCTAAGCGGAGAGGCGTTTCATAAGGCCCTAGAGTCTATGGGGCTTGGCCGAGAAGCCGCAGATCGCCTCGCTGATGAATCAGGCAGATCGCTCACGGTTCTGCGCCGTAGACTGGCCCAAAATCTGGCAATCAAATCACCAGAGTGGAGCACAGACAATGATCTGGCCAGTTCCGTTTTCCCCCTCATGCTGGCTGGTGCATGGAAAAATGACAACGATGATGACCGCTTCGTCCTGGAGCTACTGTCAGGACTTTCGACATATGACGAAGTCGAGAGAAGCTTTGCCGCGTTGCTCCCTCAGGATAGTTCGCCGGTATGGTCCATCGGTTCATTCAGGGGAGTCGTCTCGAAGATCGACGCCCTCTATGCAGTGCACCAGTCTGTAACAACTGCGGATTTGAAGCGCTTCTATGAAGCGGCGGACTTGGTGCTCTCGGAGCGCGATCCGGCCCTTGATCTACCCGAGAAGGATCGCTGGGCAGCTAGCATTTATGGCAAGACGAGGAATATCTCTGCCGCACTTCGCGAAGGCATTGCCGATAGTCTCGTCATTCTGGCGATGCATGGGACCGGCCTGTTCAAAAAGAGCCTCGGGATCGACTGTCAGCTGGAGGCTTCAAGACTTGTCAGGAAGCTCTTCGAGAGAATGGACGCCGATACCGTTGAATCGCAATCCGACGAATTTCAACGCTACGCGGAAGCAGCGCCGGACGAGTTTTTGAGTATCATTGAAAAGGACCTGGAGAAGAACGACCCGACGACTCGAGTCTTGATGCGTCCGATTGGCGATCCGCTTTTCTCCCGAAATCCGCGGGTCGGTCTGCTGTGGGCTCTGGACCTGCTCGCATGGTCTCCCAAGTATCTCCACTGGGTCATAGACATTCTGGCCAAACTTCACGCGATGCAGCCAGATGATCGCAGTGGCAATACCGCTATGCAAAGCCTGCTGTCAATTTTCCGGAGCTGGATGCCGCAAACCGGCGCAAACATTGACCAGAGAATTTCGGCATTTGACGCTCTTGCCAAGGCCTTTCCCGATGTCGGGTGGGCCGTCGGGAGAGATCAATACGATTCGCGCTCGCGCACGGGTCACTATGCGGTAAAGCCGAAATGGAGAGACTACGCCTTCGGGTATGGTGAGGTGGTCACATATGGCGAGCGCTGGAAGTTCGAGAGGCACTGTCTTGAGAAAGCACTGAGCTGGGCGCCGATGGACCGGGAAAAGCTATCGGATCTGGTCAGCAGCCTGGAGGCATTCGATGAAACCTACACCAAGCAGGTTTGGGGTCGCGTGCTTGACTGGTCGAAGGATGCGTCCGATGAGGATCGCGCATGGCTCCGCGAAAAAATTCGTGTTGGCGTGAGCCGAAAGGCACGCCGCTTGAAGAGAAAAGGTGCGGCGAGCTCCGATGCTGGTGTTGATGCTCAAATCAGCAGGGCGAAGGATATTTTTCAGGAACTGGAACCGGACGATCTGATCTGGAAGCATGCCTGGCTCTTCAAGAACAGCTGGGTTGAATGGTCATGGGAAGACCTCCACGAGGACGATCATGACTATGAGGCTCGCGACAAACGGATTGCAGTTTTGAGAGAAAAGGCTGTCGCTGAAGTCCTGAAAAAGGAGCACCTAACCGGAATCGTGCGATTGGCCCTGTCGGGAGATGCGTCACACATTGTTGGAAACAGTGTGGCAAAGCTCCTCAAAGATGATTATGCGAGGCTCGGCTTCGTTCGGTACGTTCTGAGCGAGAGCACGTTCTTGTCTTCCAGATCGCTTCAATTCTTCCTGGACGGCTTATTCTTCTCGCTCGGTGCGGACAAGGCGGTGAGCTTGATTGAGGCGCTGCGCCCTGAGCTTGACAAAGAGCAACTGGTGCGTTTGCTCTGCCTCTGCCGGTTTGGCGAACAGACCTGGAAGGCCGTGGAAGCGTCTGACAAGTCTGTATCAGAAGCCTATTGGCGTGAAGTCTTTGCCAATTGGGCTCGGCAGTCCGAACAGGAGCTACGATACGCCGTCACGAAGCTTCTGGAGGCCAAGCGTGGCCTGTCGGCGTTGCAGCTTGTTCATCTCGATCTGAAAAGCATTGAGTCCGATCAACTATGTGCAATCCTGCAGGCAATCCCGATGAGCTCGGAGGTTGGCAGTGGTGCATCGACGATGGATCAGCACTCCATCGAAGAAGTCTTCAAGCTTCTGAATGATCGCGGCACCGTGGCGCGCGATAAGATGGCCAGCTTGGAGTTTATGTACCTTGAGCTCTTTAGGTTTGATGAGGGAAAGATTCCTAATCTTGAAGCGGAAGTGAATGCTAACCCTGCCATCTTTTGTGAAGCTGTGAGCATTGCTTATCGGGGCAAGGACGAGCCCCGCGATCAAGAGATCAGCGAAGAGCGCAAGCGAGCTGCGGGCAATGCCCATAAGTTTCTGTCGGCATTGTCGTCTGTCCCGGGGGTTGATGACCAGGGAGTCATTCAGGCGGACAAACTCAAGGAATGGGTAGTTGAGGCTCGGCGGATCAGCGAAAAGACCGGACATCGCTCGACCCTCGACTATCAGATCGGCGAACTTCTATCGCACGCTCTGACCGATGAGGATGGTGTATGGCCGTGCGAGGCAGTTCGGGAAGTAGTGAATGAGCTTTATAGCTCTGACATCAAGCGCGGCATCACCATCGGTCGTTATAACGCCCGTGGTGCGCATTTTCGTGGGGAAGGTGGAGCTCAAGAGCGGGAGTTAGCCGAGCAGTATGAAGGCTGGGCGAAAGCTTGCGAATACGACCAGCCGAGGATGGCTTCGGTCTTGCGCGAGACGGCAGACAAGTACGCTCACGAGGCTGAATGGCAGGATAGCGAGGCAATGATCCGTAGACGGATGCGATACTAGTGCTGCGATATTGATGGGCTCGAGTGGATGAGGGCCTCAGGATTGTGATCCACCTCAAGGCGGTGGCAGTGTCCAGACGGCTATGTGAGGTGCCCCTCAGTCAGCGTGACTTGCCTAGCGGTCAGACTCTGCCGCACGTTTCCACGCACCATCGTCCGCCATCTGTTCGGACAGCCGCTGCATCACGCAGATCACTTCGACAAGACGCACGCCATCGATCCGGCGCATGTGCATTGTCGGACGCCGAACTGCGATCAGCTTCTGCATGTCATGATCGAATTCCGTCTTTTCGACGAACACATCGCCGAACACTTCATCCCAGTTTTTTGTGCTCTGAATAATACCCGACAGCTCACCCAGTTCGGTAAAATTGATCAGCGGTGCGAACGCTTCACCGCGCGCCATCGCCGCCTTGCGGATATCCTTTGCCTTCCCGATCAGGTTCGATGCGCGCAGCCTGAACCAGTCGGAACCGAAGCGTTCTTCGAGCTTACGTTCGACATACACACGCAACTCCTGCTCGAACCGTCCGATCAGCGCATACGCATCCTTGCTCGTGCCGCGCGACCGAATTGTCATCGATACTTCACCAAGCGTCACTACCGCCACGGCGTTGGCCTCTGAACGAAGTCCGGCAGACAACCCGCTCAAGATCATGATCTCGAGCGCCATGCCGGGTTCTGCGATGATCAATCCTTCATCGACCTCGGCCTCGCGGTACATGCGCTTTCGTACGCGCCCATCGCGCCAGAAATTCTCCGGAAGATCGATTCGAGTTCGCCATTCGCCGAAGAGCGAGCGATAAGCGTCGAGCCGGAAATGGCTGTGCCGATCGAACGCTTCGCCGATCCCGGCGAGCGCGGACATCTTGAACTGGGTCGCAGCGAAATCTGCTTCGAACCGTGCGGTCAGCCCAAGCATCGCGCTCATCCTAGCCTGATCGAGCGCCGCCGAGCCGATGAAATTCTTGGCGACCGCACTGCGCATGTCATCGACCACCGTGCCGAGCCCGCCACCGAGCAGCTTGGTGATATCGGGAACATCGATCTGACCTAGCGTGCTCGCCCATTGCGAGGTCTTGGCGATGTCACCCAGCGGCCCGGCAAGCGATGCCAGCAGCGATTTCTGGACGACGCGCTGCTGCTCTTCGAAGTGCTTAATCGCTGGTCCGATGCCGCCGAGCGGGCGCATGGCGTCTTCAAGCGCCCGCTGCGTCTGACTGACGGCGCACGCTAAGGATGGATCGATCTTGAGCCGCTGCACACCGTGGATCGCTGCAAGCATCTTCGGGTCAATCGAGGGCATGATGGCGCCTAGCGAGGCGATTTTGGCATGGTCGATTACCAATGGCTGGATAGCATTGAGTTCCTTAGCCAGAGCCGTTGCCGGTTCGAGCATCTTGCGCACCGCTTCGATACGCGCGATTTCGGCCGTTCCAAAAGTCGGGCTCAGCCCTAGCGCAGCCAGTTTGGCAAGCTGCTGTGCAGGAGAGTTGGCGTGATCGCGGGCGAGCTGCGCCGCCGGGGAATGGTAAATCTCCCGCGCCATTTTGATTGACGGCGATTCCAGATGCTCGTGGGCGAGGCGCTCGGTCGTGAACTCTTGTACGCCGCGTGCGACCTTTTCTGCAGCCGAAAGCGACTCCCCGCCAGCGATTTTCGAGAGTTTATCGCCGGGTAATTTACCGCTAGCACTGTCGTCGTCGCCCATCGCTACCGCCTTTTCGCTCACACTTCGATCGGCGGCCGCGCCGCCTTGCCTGTATACAGTCGCATGCGCCTAAACGCACATTGCAACTCTAACAAATTGGAAATCTGGCTCTCGGGTGCGCCGGGTTCAAGTCGTTAAATCCTCATTGTCATTTAAGGGAAGGCGGCTCGTATGGCTTGGTCAAAGGCATGGGCGCGCGAACACAGGGTGGTCACGGTGGGCCAGCGCTGCGTCACCGCTGCTGCGGCTGCCATGCGACTCTTCCGATCTCTCTTGTTGACACGAAGGGCCAACGGCAAATGCTGTAGCCGATCTTCGATGTCGGTGCGGCACTCCAAGTCCACCAAGAGCGCGTGGCCCGCTGGCAACTTGGCTGCCGCTTGCCAAGCGCCTGTGTTCATTGCGGGGATGCACACCACAGTCTTCACGCCTGGCGTGGCTGGGCTCAGCCAAGACAGCAGCACCGAGAACAAGGCATCCGCTGAGGTAGGCACCGGTGGGCAATTGATTTGGCGCGGCAAGGGCAACCATTCACGTGTTACAGCTTCGGCGGCGGTGGTCGGGCCAAGATCGCTGTATGTGAAGGTGGCCACATCGGCGTCTAACTGCAGCACTACGCCATCGAAAAACGACAATGTGGCATCAGCCTCAACTGTACTGCCAATAGGTCGGCATCGAGCGGCGAGTTGGTTGCACCACTTCAGCACGCCACCCCAACCGTTTCCCAGTTCGGGTTTGGTCGCCTCAGGCTGGAGTTGTGTCAATACGAAGCTGCGCTGTGCGAGAATGACCTTCAATGCTGCTTCGATGACTTCCCGTTCCGTTGCGCCTTCGGCAATCAGTGCGATGCGCAGCGGCTCAGACATTCGGCACGGCTCCCAAATGGCCCATCATCCATAGCCTCGAAAGTGGGAAATCGCTATTCAGTGCCTTTAGTTCGGGCGTCATCACGAGTCGCCGCACGACTGTGTGGCCATTGCTATCTCGATCGACGGCAAACAGCCGCACTTCATCGTTGTCTAGGTCCAGGCCGTCCAACACGGCTGGGTTGTGGGCGGTGAACATCAGCTGCCGTGGCGTCGAAGCATTGCCCAGCCAGCCAGCTAGGCGCGAAGTCAAGGCGGTCACCAATCTGGGGTTCAAGGCTTGGTCCAGGTTATCGATCGCGAACAGACCGGGGCCGCGCGCAGACAGGCATAGTGCGGCGGTGAACAGCACGTATAGCACGCCCTCGCTTGCGTCGAAGGCGGTTAGCTCATTGCGATTGCTCGCCATGAAGCGGTCTTTGAACTTCAATACTTCCTGGCTGCGTGAGACCGACGGAGACAGCAGCGCCTGCACGCTACGCGATGCGGTGACATCGACCGCCCAATCCACCAGACCAAGGAGATCGTCCAAGACATCGCTCTGGACTTCATTACTCCATTTCCGCAGGTCCGCCACGGCCTCGGCCAGCCGCCCACCAGCTAGGCCCACGGGCTCGCGTGTTTGGGGGTCAGGCACGAGGCCGCGCAGCGTTGGCGTGTTGGGGCAGTAGATTGCGAACTGCTGCAACTGCAGCAAGAGGCGGGTGGCCGGACTATCCGAGGGCAGAGTCACCATGCTCACAGCGGCCAAACCAGCCTTCGGATTGAGATTGCCTCGGCTACGCACACCATCCGTCACGATGGTCGCGGCACCATCGGTCAACGTCTCGGTCTTGAAAGACCAGGCGGGCTCGGGGGACTCCAGCGGGTTGAGCAAGTTGACGCGATAAATGGCACCAGTCTGGGCAATCGCTTCAAGTCCGATATGCGGCAGGCTGCGGAAATCTTGAAACGACGACTTGAAGAGGCGCGGCAGACCGGGGCGCACACCGCGCCGCAGCAACGACTCATCATCAACGGTGCCATGTGCAGCTGCTCCAAGTACACCTACAGCTTCAAGGACGTTGCTCTTTCCTACCCCGTTGGCACCGATGAAGCAGTTCACCACGCCGAGTTTGATGTCCAGTTTGGGAATGGACTTGAAGCCCCGGATCTTGACTTCTCTTATCATGGCTTTCTCCTGTGGCGCCTGTTGAAGCGCCATCGAGCGTCGTTGGCTGTATGAATAGCCTCAAGTTTACTAGATGTCTTGAGCTTCAGTTTCTGCTGCGAGCCCCGCCGATGATTTGCGGCTGTTGCAGTATTGCTGTGGTTGCTATGCTGCGCCCTTAAGGTCCGCTGTCCGCCCTTTGTGTAACATGCCCTGCCGCTTCCCGCTGGACTTCGCTGGCCGTGCAAGCAGTAGTCGTGTTGTGCCGACACGTTGAGAACGCACATCGCCGCCGCCCGGATGTCCGGGCTTTGCCTGGTACAAGGGCCGGGATGTATCCGGTCCCAGTACAGGAGACCGACATGGCGAAGAAATCCACGACCAAACCAGATGCCATCGAGACCGGCTGCCTGCCGTCAGTTGAGGTACCCTCGACCGCAACGGCAAGCAAGAAGGCCCAGCTGATCGGGATGCTGCACCGGCCGGCCGGCAGTACGATCGTCGAGATCAGTGCGGCGCTTGGGTGGCAGGCCCATACGACCCGCGCGGCGATCACGGGTCTGCGCAAATCGGGTCATGCTGTCAAGACGGCCAGGCCGGCGGATGGCGGTGCCGGGTTGACCTACCGCATCGTCTCCAAGCCGCAAGGAGAGCCTGATCGCGCACCCGGGACGGAGGCCTAGCAATGAACGGGGCAACGACCCCGCTCGTCCTGCCGGTTGCGGCAAAAGACCTGCCGGCAGCCCTGGCTACACTGGAGAGCGCCGACCGCGCCGATCTGCTCGATCTCTGGGGCAATCTGATCGGATCACCGGCCCCGAAGAACCTCTCGGTGCCCTTCCTGCGAAGGGCACTGGCGTTCGAACTGCAATGTCGGGTCCATGGCGGTCCCAAATCCCGAACGCTCGAGGATCTCGGCCGCGTCGCCTCGGGCGGCCTGTCGCACGCGTCAGTCGGCGCCCGCCTGCGGCCCGGCGCGAAGCTGGTGCGGGAATGGCAGGGCCGCACCTGGACCGTCGAGGTGATTGAGGGCGGGTTCCTGATGGGCGGGGAGCGCTATGCCTCGCTCTCTGCCCTGGCACGGAAGATCACCGGGGCCCGCTGGTCGGGACCCCGGTTCTTCGGTCTGGCGGAGGAGGCCCCGGCGGACGATGCGCCCGCCGGAACTTCGCGTCGCAGAAAGGCGGCCTGAGATGGCGCGCCGGATCCGCTGTGCGATCTACACCCGAAAATCCTCTGAAGAAGGGCTCGACCAGGACTTCAACTCGCTCGATGCGCAGGCCGAGGCCTGTGCCGCCTATGTCACCAGCCAGAAGGCCGAGGGCTGGGTCGTTGTCCCGACCCGCTACGATGACGGTGGCCTGTCCGGGGGCACGCTGGAACGGCCGGCGCTGCAGCGTCTGCTGGCTGATATCGAGGCGGGCCTCGTCGATCAGATCGTCGTCTACAAGATAGACCGGCTGACCCGGTCGCTCTCCGACTTCGCCAAGATCGTCGACCGGCTCGATGCGGCAGGCGCTTCCTTCGTCTCCGTTACCCAGTCCTTCAACACCGCCACCAGCATGGGACGGCTGACGCTGAACATGCTGTTGTCCTTCGCCCAGTTCGAGCGTGAGGTGACGGCGGAACGGATCCGCGACAAGATAGCAGCCTCGAAGAAGAAGGGGCTCTGGATGGGCGGGACCGTGCCCTTCGGCTACCAGCCTGATGGCCGCAGCCTGAAGATCGACGAGGCCGAGGCACCGATCATCCGCCACATCCATGATCTCTATCACCAGGTTGGCTCGGTCCGCGCTGTCGCAGAGGAAGCCGAGGAGCTTGGTTATCGGACGCGGGCGCGGCCATCGGCCTCGGGCATCCTCACCGGCGGGACGCCGTTCAGCCGCGGCCATGTCTATCAGATCCTGACAAACCCGCTCTATGCCGGACGGATCCGGCACCGGGACAAGGTCTATCCGGGGCAACATCCGGCGATCATCGATCCAGCCATCTGGGACGCCTTGCAGGAACGCCTGAGCGCTGAGGCTGCCCGCAGCCGAGGCCGGTCGAATGCAGTCGAGACGTCACCCTTGGTGGGCAAGCTCTTTGACGAGACCGGGGATCGACTGACCCCAAGCCATTCGCAGAAGAACGGCAAGCGCCTGCGCTATTACATCTCGCGCAGGCTGGTCACCGACCGACGCCAGAAACACCCCGATGCCTGGAGGTTGCCGGCCCGCGATCTCGAGACCGGCATCGCCCGGATCCTGCGGGATCACCTCACGAAGCCCACCGTGCCGGCCGAATTGGTCAGCGATCTGTCGGCCGCCGAGCTCCCCGGACTGCAGGAGAAGTTCCGGCAGTTGGCGAATGACTGTGACCCGTACGGCGGTGCCGATCTCTGGGCACCGCTCCTGCGCCGGGCCGATCTCCAGCAGGGCAGCATTCTCCTGCGGCTCGACCGACAGGTCCTTGCGGAACGGCTCGGCATCCGGCCCGACCGGATCGACAGCGCTGCCCGGCGGATCAGCGCGTCCTTCCAGATGCAGCGCCGCGGCGTCGAGGCGCGGATCATCCTCGGCGCGGCTGTCCCGCAGGTCGATCCGGTGCTGGCGAAGAACATCCAGTGGGCACAGCGCTGGTATGACGCCATAAAGGCAGGCGCCACCTTCGGCGAGCTCTCAGCCAGGGAGAAGACCACCACCAGCCGCATCCAGCAGATGATCGGCCTCGCCTTTCTTGCGCCAGATATTCTCGATCAGGTCGCCGCCGGCCGCCAGCCGGTTGCCTTCACCTCGGAATGGGTCAAGCGGCGACAGTTGCCGACAGACTGGGATCAGCAGCGGCAGATTGTCGGCGGGCTTTGATCCCGGGAAGTGGTGGCGGCCCGGACTGCAAGGCAGCGCGTTCCAATCCAGGCTTTTTGCCAGCATGCTCGGAGCTTTGCATCCTTCATGAGGTAAAGCGCCTCTGCGATGGTTCCATAAACGCAACCCCAACGTTTCGGATCGCCGCGTCAGCTTCGAATTGGTGCAAAGTCAAGTCGAGCGCCTTTCCCAGCACCCGAAAACCATATCGCGCCAACTGCCAAACAGAGACTCGGGCTGTTTTGGGCGGCTATTTCGCCTGTGATTTCAAGTCTCTAGGGGCCATTCGGTCATGCAAGTCACGGAAATGACGCCATAATACGTGAGGTATAAAAATATTTAAAATCAATGCGTTAAATGGTGGCGGAGCACTATGGATTCGAGCCAGAGATATGTTCCTTTCTCTAACCCCCGGAAAACACGGCACAATTTCAGCGTAGAAAATAGGGTAGACGGTTGATTGTGCACGACTTTTAGGCACAAAGCTCGGGCTAAACCCTTGGCTAACTCCGTAATCCAAAAGTAGCCGAAGTTCGAGTCGAACAGCCACGTACCAATCTACCCGGTCGGCGTCGAACGCGCCTGCGTAGTAGTTTTTCTGCCCCAACTCCTCAGCCAGCGGAAACGCTCCGGATCCTGAGCAAGCAGAAATGCACGAAGACGTTCTTGCGCGTCTGGGTTCGAGCGGACGAGCAACGACCTCAGTTCGTGGTCGATTGCGCCGCGTTCTGCACCCAGTTCTTCAGCCTTCTTGTACCAATCGTGACCGGCAGCCAGATCGCCGAGTTCCATCGACACAGCGCCGATCAGCGTACACGGTCTGAAATCTGTCGGTGTCAGCATGTGTGCATCTAAACCCAACTTTTTCGCTTCAGCGAGACGACCAACATCACGCATCGCGCCTCCACGAGTTGTCGACAGTGCCGATTTTGGTTTTCCGGCGAGACATGAAATCGCAAGTGCCGCGCCAGTCAACTCCAAGGCCCTTTCAGGCTGATCGGCCTTTCGCCAATGGCCACTCGCATTCACGGCGGCCCAAACGTCACCGGTTCGCTCCCATTCTTCTGACAGAGCCAAGGCTTCCACACGATGCCAAGCTTGCTGGAGTTTTTCAGTCCAGCAATCCGGCGCCTCCGTTGACAACCAGGCGACATCCTCCGGCTGGATGCGTTTTTCGGCAGCAACTTGTTTCAGCAGGCACATCACACGCGGGTAGTGCTCTTCGTCGACAGAACCGATGTCAAAGCGATTTCGCAATTCCCGGGCCTCCCGCTTTCGGCGCACGATCGGATCATTCTCCCTGGTTGCAAATCGCGCCTTGATTGCCGCATCCATGGCCTCAGCCCGCTTGGCACTTTCTGCAGCCTCTTCCGCTGCCTTGGCTTTTTCCCTTCGAATACGCTCTGATCGCTCTTCTGCGGCAACCTGTTGAAAGGCCTGTCGATCCAGTTCATCCATCGTTAAAGCCAACAGAGCCGCCAATCCGTTTTCGGAAAGAAATGATCTGGCGAGTGGCGTCAGGGCGGCACCCTGGTCAATTTTCTGCAGGATCCCGTTCAGCCGCGCGCCGACACGCACGGCGCCGGGTAGATCATCGACGAGATATTTTTCCGCCAAGCTGGGTTGCTTGAAATTCGGCATGATGAAACCTGCGCGATCAAAGAATACTCTTAAGTTCAATCAGGTATCCCTGAAGGTGGCAATCGTCGGACTCTGAGGCACGGCAGAACCTAGTGAAAACTTGCCTGAAACGCTGTCGCTGTGAGAGACACGTGGGCATCCAGTGGCGGGCGAAGCTCAAAGGCTTTGGGTTCGCGTGAGAAATTCCAGAGCCGGAACAGGCACCATTCCGAACGCCGCTCCTCTGCGACGGCCAGTTCGTTACGACTGATATGGAAGGGCGTGCGCTCCCAGCCGTTCGTTGTTTTCACCTCGATCAGCCGCGGCCGCCCGTCGGGTTCAAAGCTCGCGATGTCGTAGCCCGCACCGTCGCCTTCTTCTTTGGAGACCCAGATCACCTTGCGCGCGAGGTCATCACGGCCAGCCGATCGGAGTTGTGCCCGCTCATGTTGCAGCGTCCGCTCTTCGCCGGCGCGGCCAAGCGCTCGATTTCGCTCGTCCCGAGCCGCGACATCAAATCTGCGCGCAACGCGCAACACCTGCTCCAGCTCCTGAGGCGGAGGTTGGTTTGAGAGTGTGGGCGACGGTCCAACCCAGATCTGCGGCGTTTCACGGAGGCCGTTGCCTAGCGGCGCTTCTCCCACGCGGGCTAGCCAAGAGGGGTTCGCTGTTAGCCAGCGGACCACTGCGTCTTCTAAGGACATCTGATAGTTGAAGGCCGGTTTGTATCCGGGGATCCGATCTTCGCCGAGCCCGATCAGAACCGCGCTGATGTTTTGGTGTTTGAACTCGACCGATCCTTCGGACCGATTGTTCAGCTGAGGCAGGAGTGCGCGACGATGCTCAGCCTTGCTATAAGATCGCCCGGAAACATCGTCGGCGAGCATCGCGAAGTAATCCGCGACAGTCAGATCGTTCTCAATGTCCGTCCACGTCCCGTTCGACATGCCGCCAGGCTAAAGGCGAGAAGATCCTTTGTCATCAGGGCTTTCAGGTGTCGGCGCTCGACGGGCACTCCCGCCGCTGCTAGTCGCCACATTGCGCTGAACGCCTCGAATTCAGCCCCGCGCCAGCTTCGAAGTGACCCAAAGTCAAGTCCAGCGCCTGAAGCCGCGCCCGAAAACCGTATCGCGCCAAATGGCAAACAGAGACTCGCGCCATTTCGGGCGACTATTTCGCGCATGATTTCAAGTCTCTAGCACTCGTCGTGTCGCGCATGTCGCGGAAAACACGCCACAATACGCGAGGCGCAAAACCCTTTAATATCAATGCGTTATGTGGTGGCGGAGACGAAGGGATTCGAACCCTCGAGACCCTTTAGAGGTCTGCGCCCTTAGCAGGGGCGTGCCTTCGACCACTCGGCCACGTCTCCGCCTGCCCGTTTATTGGGGAACCACAGCGGGGGCAAGAGGAAAGGCGGATCGGCGCACGCTTTGCGGCCTAGTCACGCAAGCGACACCTGGACGTTGCCCAAGACAAGCGCTTCGGCCAGATCGGCTGGAGGAGGGCTGTCAGTCACCAGCGTGTCAATTCCGTCCCAGTCCACCACCCGAAGAAAGCCGCGCCGGGCAAACTTTGAGGCGTCACACACAACCACCCGACGCTCGCCGCAGGCCAGCACGGCTCGGGCGAACTCGGTTTCCTGCAGGTCGAAGTCCAGAATGCCGCTTGCATCGACCGCCCCGGCCGAGATGATCGCGTGCCGCACCGCGAAGGGCCGGATGAACTCCAGCGCCGCCGCGCCAAGCGCCGCGCCGGAATCGCCGCGCAGCTCACCCCCGGCCATGAAGACGCGGTTGCCGTTCACCGTCGCAAGGGTGCGCGCGATATCCGAGGAATTCGTCACCACGGTCAGCCGGCGATGGCCAAGCAACTCGCGGGCAAGGAAACTGGTGGTCGTCCCGGTGTCCATCATCAGCGCGTCGCCATCGGCAATTGTGTCGGCTGCAGCCCTTGCGATCCGGCGCTTGGCTTCGGCGTTCTCGCGCATGCGCCGCTCGAAGGGGGCCTCGCCAATCTGACCCGCAAGGCCGACCGCCCCGTGGACGCGGACCACCAGCCCCGCCTCGGCCAGCGCCCGAACGTCGCGCCGGATCGTTTCGGCCGAGACCTGAAGATCGCGGGCAAGATCGCCCAGCGAGATCGGCCCGCCGGCCGTCAGCTGATCGATGATCCGATTGAGCCGCTTGCCAAGCATCGCCGCAATTGTCCTTGGATTCCTGCCCGATCATGACCGAATATAATGGCATTCACAACAATCCGGTCACCATCCCAGCAAACTTCGTGCGAATCGTGCGAATTTCGGCTAGTCGAGGGAAACCCCCTCCCGCCCGCCGCAAGGAGCCAGCATGTCGATCCCCACCCAAGCGCAGATCATCGTCATCGGCGGCGGCATCATCGGCTGTTCGACCGCCTATCACCTCGCGCGCGATCACAAGGCCGACGTGCTGCTTCTGGAACAGGGCAAGATCACCTCGGGCTCGACCTGGCATGCGGCGGGGCTGGTCGGGCAGCTGCGGTCCTCGGCCTCGATCACCAAGGTGCTGAAATACTCGGTCGATCTCTACAAGGGCCTCGCCGCCGAGACCGGGCTTGATACCGGCTGGAAGATGACTGGCTGCCTGCGGCTGGCGACCACCCAGGACCGCTGGACTGAGTTCAAGCGGTTGGCCACCACGGCGAAAAGCTTCGGGATGGAGATGGACCTGATCGGCCCGGACGAGGTGAAACGGATGTGGCCGCTGATGGACACCTCCGACCTGATCGGCGCTTCCTGGCTGCCGACCGATGGGCAGGCAAGCCCTTCGGACATCACCCAGTCGCTTGCCAAGGGCGCACGAATGCACGGCGCGCGGATTGAGGAGGGCGTCACCGTCACCGGCTTCCGCAGCGAGGGCCGCCGGATCACCCACGTCGAAACCAGCCAGGGCGTGATCGCCTGCGACAAGGTGGTGAACTGCGGCGGCATGTGGGCGCGTCAGATCGGCGCCATGGTCGGGGTCGCAGTGCCGCTGCATCCAGTCAAGCACCAGTACATCGTGACCGAGAAGATCCCCGGCCTGGCCGCCGACGCCGCCACCCTGCGCGATCCCGACCGCCGCACCTATTTCAAGGAGGAGGTCGGCGGCCTGGTCATGGGCGGCTATGAGCCGAACCCTCAGGGCTGGGTCACCGGCACCATCCCGGAGAACTGGGAGTTCCGGCTGTTCGACGACGATTACGACCATTTCGGCCAGCATCTCGAACAGGCTATCGCGCGGGTTCCCGCGCTGGCCGAGGTTGGCGTCAAGCAGATGATCAACGGGGCGGAAAGCTTTACCCCGGACGGCAACTTCATCCTCGGCCCCGCCCCCGAATGCGCCAACATGTATGTCGGCGCGGGGTTCAACGCCTTCGGCATCGCAAGCGGAGGCGGCGCTGGCTGGGTGCTTGCCGACTGGGTGATGAACGGTGAAGCCCCGCTTGACCTCTGGGCTGTCGATATCCGCCGGTTCTCAAGCCTGCACCGCGACCGCGACTGGGTGGCCGAACGCACGCTGGAGGCCTATGGCAAGCACTACACCGTCGCCTTCCCGCATGAGGAATACACCTCGGGCCGCCCCCGCATCGTCTCACCGCTCTATGACCGGCTGAAGGCGCGGGGCGCGGTGTTCGGCTCGAAGCTCGGCTGGGAGCGTCCGAACTGGTTCGCCCCCAAGGGCACTGAACCTGTCGATGTCTATTCCATGGGCCGCCAGAACTGGTTCGACGCGGTCGGCGACGAACACCGGCATGTCCGCGCCCAAGCCGGGCTGTTCGACCAGTCCTCCTTTGCCAAGTACGAACTCAGCGGCCCGAAGGCCGCCGAGGCGCTGGAGGCGATTTGCGCCAACCGCGTTGCCCGCGACCTGGGCCGTCTGACCTATACCCAGCTTCTGAACTCACGCGGGGGGATCGAGGCCGACCTTACCGTCGCCCGGCTGGCGGACGACCATTTCTACATCGTCACCGGCACCGGCTTTCGCACCCATGACTTTGGCTGGATCGCCGACCACCTGCCAAGCGAAGGCATGACCCTCCGCGACGTGACCGAGGATTGGGGCACGCTGTCACTGATGGGGCCGAAGGCACGCGAGATCCTGGCGAAGGTCACGCAGGCCGACGTGTCCAACACCGCCCTGCCCTTCGGTTCGGCGCGCGCGATCATCATCGCCGGGGTCGCGACCCGCACCTTGCGGGTAACCTATGTCGGCGAACTCGGCTGGGAACTGCACATCCCGATCGCCGATCTCGGCACCGTCTACGATGCGCTGATGGCCGCCGATGCCAACCTCCGCCCCGTCGGCTATCGCGCGCTGGAGTCGCTGCGACTGGAGAAAGGCTACCGCGCCTGGTCCTCTGACATCACCCCGAATGACACGCCTTTCGAAGCCGGTCTTGGCTGGGCGGTAAAGCTGAAATCAGGCATCCCCTTCCTTGGCCGCGCGGCACTTCAGGCGCTGCAGGGCAAACCGCTGACCAAGCGCTTCGTCGGGTTCACCGTGACCGCCCCGGATGCCGTCCTCGTCGGGCGCGAGACGATCCTGCGCGATGGCGTGGCAGTCGGCTATCTCACCTCGGGCGGCTATGGCTACACCATCGGCAAGAACATCGGCTACGGCTATGTCCGCAATGCGGATGGCCTGTCCGACGACTGGTTGCGGGCGGGAAGTTACAGCCTCGTCATCGCCGGAGAGGAAACCCCGGCCACGCTGGCACTGGAACCGCTCTACGATCCCGAAGGCCGGAAGATCCGCGCCTGACCAGCCAGAAGGCGACGCTGCCCGGCGCAGACCGGCCGGGCAGCGCGACCTGGAGGCCGCATCAGGCTTCCTGGTCGAGCCCTTCCAGGCGGCTGACCAATTCGTTGAACAGCGAGGGGTCGACCTCTACCGGCCCGGTCCGGCCCGGATCGGGCAGCGAAATGATCACGTCGTCGAAGGCCATCGCCGCTTCCGAGGCATATTTGGCAATCGCGGGATCGGAATCGTGCATCAGCAGGTCCAACTCGCCCCGCGCCGCCATGATGCGCCCCCAGGCGACCTGATAGTCATGCGCGTCGGTCGGGCCGGACGGGTTGATGGTCTGGGTGGCAACCTTTTCGGCCAGGGCATGCAGCGACAGCAGAACATCCGCCGAGGTCGGATTCAGCGCCGCATGCCCCTTCATCAGCGCCGCCTCGATTTCGGTATTGGCGGCGGCGATCGCGGCCTTGTCCGTGGCGGCGTCCAGCTTCTGCAGAAGGGGATCAAGGTCCGCCATCCCGGCAGCCATCAGACCTTCGCGGTACTCGGGCCAAACGATCATGCGCGCATCGCTGAGATGCGCCGCCGGGCGACCATCCTGCTTGGCCAGCAAGCCAAGCTGCACGGCGGAGCGGATTTCCATGATCCCGGCCAGAAGCCGCACGGTCTCCGGGCTCGACGCCTCGATCCTGGTTTCGGTCTGGACATGCCATCCCAAAGCCTGCGACCGGAAGGCCTGCGCCGAGGCGGCATCGGTCAGCACGGCTCCGGCGGCCGCAACAATCGCCAGCCGCAATGCTCGCGACCCGAACTGGGTGATACTCGAAAATCCTGCGTTGAATTGTGCCATCTCAATCCTCGGTCTGTTGGCAGCCGGAGCGGCCGCTTATTGCGGACAGGGTTTGCGGTCCTCCAAAGGAGGTCCCTTTGTCCCTGCAAGGCCACTCGCCGCAGAATATGGCCGCAGTTGGGTGGAGTTCAGGCATAGGTGGTACAAAATCGCCTCAGAGTTGTATTCCTGCTGCAAGACCCAACACCGTCTTTCTGGCTAAAGAGGTGCTGGTTGCGCCCCCGAACGCCGCCTGCAACCGGAATGCTTCTGTGACTGCTTGCTCTGGGCAGCGGCAAGGGTTGGTGTCATCATGCCAGAGGCCGCCGCTTCGGAGCTTGGGCCCCGTCGTCGGCCGACGGTAAGCGACTGCTGCAGGAACTGAGAATCAAATGGAAACAGCTTTTACCCCTTGGGCCTCGCTGGGTGGAGGCATGCTGATCGGGCTTGCCGCGGTCCTTCTTATGGCCCTGCATGGCCGCATTCTCGGAGCCACCGGCATCCTGAACGGCCTCTTGCGGTTCGATAGCCCGGCAGACTGGCGGCTGCGGGCCGCGCTGGTCGTCGGCATGGCGGCCGGGCCGCTGGTTTACCTTCTTTCGACTGACCGGCTGCCCGCCGTCGATCTGCCGATCTCGAATGCAGCCATCTTCCTCGGCGGGCTGATCGTCGGGGTCGGGGCCAGCTACGGCGGCGGTTGCACCTCGGGCCACGGGGTCTGCGGCAATGCCCGCTTCTCGCGCCGGTCGATGGTGGCCACGGCCTGTTTCATGCTCAGCGCCTTCGCGACCGTGTTCGTCCTGCGGCATGTGGTGGGGAGCTGACATGCGCCTTCTCTCCGCCCTCGTAATCGGACTGATCTTCGGCACCGGAATCGCAGTTTCCGGCATGATCAACCCGGCCAAGGTCCTGAACTTCTTTGACCTTGCCGGTACCTGGGACCCGAGCCTCGCCTTCGTCATGGCCGGGGCCCTTGCCGTCGCCATCCCCGGCTATCGCCTGGTTCTCGCCGGCCCTGGCCCCACCTTCGAGCCCCGCTTCCAGCTGCCCGACACCCGCCTCATCGACCGCCGCCTGATCCTCGGCTCGATCACCTTCGGCATCGGTTGGGGCATCGCCGGTTTCTGCCCGGGCGGGGCGCTGCCCGCCATCGGCACCGGCGACCCCGCCGTCTTCCTGTTCCTCGTCGCCCTGATCGGCGGCATGCTCATCGCGCGGGCGCTGCAATCCCGCGCCCAGACCCGCAAGCCCGCCTGACCCGGAGGTTTCCATGACCCGCGCCCTCGACCTTGCCGTGCAACCCGAGGTGACCGGCTTCTTCGATCCCGCCACCAACACCATCAGCTATGTGGTCAAGGACCCGGCCTCGGACGCCTGCGCCATCGTCGATTCGGTGATGGACATCGACTATGCCGCCGGGCGGATCACCTACACCCACGCCGACGAGATCATCGCTTTTGTCCGCGCCCGGGGCCTCACCCTTGAATGGCTGATCGAGACGCATGTCCACGCCGACCACCTGTCCGCCGCGCCCTACATCCAGCGGCAGCTTGGCGGGCAGATCGGCATCGGGCGCAACATTACCGTGATCCAGGACACGTTCGGCAAGATCTTCAACGAAGGCACCGAGTTTCAGCGCGACGGCTCGCAGTTCGACCGGCTGTTTGACGATGGCGACACCTATCAGGTTGGCCGGATGACCTGCACGGCCCTGCATACGCCGGGCCACACGCCTGCCTGCATGACGCACGTGATGGGCGACGCGGCCTTCGTGGGCGACACGCTCTTCATGCCTGATGGCGGATCGGCCCGGGCGGATTTTCCGGGCGGCGATGCGGGCCAGCTGTACGACAGCATCCAGAGGGTGCTGTCCCTGCCCGACGACATGCGGCTTTTCATGTGCCACGACTATGGCCCGAACGGCCGCGACATCCGCTGGGAAACTACGGTGCGCGACGAAAAGGCCCACAACATCCACGTCAGCGGCAAGTCGCGCGAAGAGTTTATTGCGCTGCGCACTGCGCGCGATGCCACGCTGGCGATGCCGAAGCTGATCATTCCGTCCCTGCAGGTCAACATGCGCGGCGGTGACCTTCCGCCGGCCGACGAAAGCGGCAAGCGTTTCCTGAAGGTGCCGATCAACGGGATCTGAGCCGATCCTTCACCGGTTTGAAATGAAAAGGCCCTGGCCACCCATGCCGGGTAGCCAGGGCCTTCCGCATACCCGGATGCGGGATCAGCCCGGCGTAGTGGTTGTGTCGTCGTCGTTGCCGCAGGCGATGGCGCACAGGATGATGCCGCCGATGATGACGGGAACGATCCAGCCAGAACGCGGCGTCTCGGCAACGACTTCCGGCTGGCCTTCTTCCTCGACGACAACGGGGCCGCCGGCGAATGCGGCGGTCGAGCTGAGAGCCAGCGACATCGCCAGCATGGCGGGGGTAAGTTTGGTCATGGTTGCTTTCCCTATAGTCTCACATGAACGACCGGAGTCCGGCCTCATGCGCGAAAATCGCCGGATCAGCGAGAGGTTTCAAGCAATGCCCGCGAGGGCGACATACGAAAATGTCCGGTGTGCCAAACATGCATCAAGCCGTGACACAGGGCAGTATGGCCCCACCAGTGACGCGAATTGGCTATTTCGCGAGGAATCAACAGCAGAGTACGCCTGTCCGCATCCCAGTTCCGGCTACCCCGAAAGAAAACGGCAGCGCAGATAGCGCTGCCGTTGCCGTCCCAGCCGGGACAAAATGATCGGCTGATCAGGTGGTCGGGCTGGCGGTATCGTCGTCGTTGCCGCAGGCAACGGCGCACAGCACAACCAGACCCACGATCACCGGAACGATCCAGCCCGAGCGGGGCTGCGCGGCTTCGACAACCGGCTCTTCTTCAACGACGACCGGGCCACCCGCGAAGGCAGCGGAAGCGGTCAGGGCCAGCGCCAGCACCGGCGAAACAACGTTCTTCATGGCAGTTCCTTTCTTTAATCCGGGAATCCCGGGGCACATGCTCCGCCACGCTAGGTTGGCGATGTTCTCTGCACAATGGATTCGTTTCGCGAAGACGTGAATGGATTCGTGGTTTGGCTTATTTGCAACAGCTTGAGCGCGCACTATGTTCAACCTCTGGCGCGCGCGCGGTGTCCGCAGGGCATTTTTGCGCATCACGACAAGCCGGGAATCGGCACCGTCAAAGGGGACGGCGCGTCAATCCAGTCGGCATGCGGAACATGCCACGGAGGACAGGAGTTCAAACAAGTCGAATCCCTGCCCAACGTCGAGATTCAGTCAGAGCCGATCTGCCCTAGTGACGTCAGGGACCGGCCAATTGTCACTTGGGAACGGTCGGTGCCGGATCGTCATCGCCGCCGCCACAGGCCACCAGGCAGATCAGCACCAGTGCGCCGAGGATCGGCAGGACGCCGACCGAGCTTGCTGGCTTCGCGGCGATCTCTTCGCCTTGACCTTCCTCGATGATCACCGGGCCGCCAGCCTGCGCCACCGATGCCGACAGGATCGTCGCGGCCACCAGGACAGGTTTCAGGGCTTCCATCATTCTTTGTCTCCTCAACAGACCGGATCATCGGCCTAATTGCCTTGACTCCGCCAAATTTGATTAAAGCCCGAATCAGCACGGGGCAATCGGTCCGGGGGGTCCGCCTCTGGTTCTCCACAGGAATCTTGCCTGATTCGCCGTCAGGTTGCGTGTAGTGGCGATTCGGTACGACTTCGGGTGCCGTCGGGTCACCCGGATCGCTCAGAACATGCCGGGGACAACCTGGTCCGGCGGTCGGTGGCCGTCGGCGAAAGTCTTGATATTGATGATCACCTTTTCGCCCATCTCGATCCGGCCTTCGACCGTTGCCGACCCCATATGCGGCAATAGCACCACGTTCGGCAGCTCCAGAAGCCGCGGATTGATGTCGGTGCCGTGTTCATAGACGTCTAGCCCTGCCCCGGCCAGTTCCCCCGCCCGCAATGCCCGCGTCAACGCGTTCTGGTCGATCACCTCGCCGCGCGAAGTGTTCACCACCACCGCCGAGGGCTTCATCAGCTTCAGCCGTCGCGCATTCAGCAGATGGAAGGTCGACGGCGTGTGCGGGCAGTTGACCGACAGGATGTCCATCCGGGCCAGCATCTGGTCGAGGCTTTCCCAGTAAGTCGCCTCAAGTTCAGCCTCGATCTCGGGGCGCACCCGCTTGCGATTGTGATAGTGGACCTGCAACCCGAATGCCCGCGCCCGCCGCGCTACCGCCTGTCCGATCCGTCCCATCCCCAGGATGCCCAGCCGCCGGCCGCCCAGCCGCCCGCCCAGATTCGCCATCGGCGCCCAGCCGGCCCAGCTGCCCGTTTGCATAAGGTGCAGGCCCTCCGGAATGCGCCGAGTCACCGAGAGGATCAGCGCCATCACCATGTCCGCCGTGTCTTCGGTCACCACGCCCGGCGTGTTCGAGACCAGGATCCCCCGTTGCCGCGCCGTCGCCACGTCGATGTGGTCGATCCCCGCGCCGTAGTTCGCGATCAGCTTCAGCTTCTCGCCCGCCTGCGCCAGAAGCCCCGCGTCGATCGTGTCGGTGATCGTCGGCACAAGCACATCGGCCCGCCTTATTGCCTCCGCCAGCTCCTCGCGCGTCATCGCCACGTCAGGGTCGCGCAGCTCGACGTCGAACAGTTCTTTCATCCGCGTCTCCACGGCTTCCGGCAGCCGTCGCGTCACGATCACAGTCAGATGGCTGGCAGGCATGCGTGATCTCCCCGACACTTCCAAATCCGGCGTCCTTGGGGCAAGGTGCCGCCAAGCGGGGCGATGCACAAGACCCGGTGAACGGTAAGGTGGCAGTGCCCATCCGGTGAGGCAGCGGAATGAAGCGGTGGCTATCGGTTCTGGCGGTACTTGGCTTGCTTTCGGGCGCGATGGCGCTTGCGCAAGAGACCGACCCGCCGCTCAAGACCGACAAGCCGCCGGAAAAGCAATGCCAGCCCGACGTCGGCTGCGTGACCAACCTGCCGCTTCCCCGCTTCGTCTCGTTGAAGGGCAGCGAGGGCAATGCGCGGCGCGGCCCCGGACTGACCCACCGGATCGACTGGGTCTTCACCCGCGCGGGCATGCCGTTGAAGATCACTGCTGAATACGAGAACTGGCGCCGCGTCGAAGATTCCGAGGGCGCGGGCGGCTGGGTGCACTATTCGCTCCTTTCAGGTGTGCGAACCGCGCTGGTGACCCTCGACATGGCGGAACTGCATGGCGAACCTGACGACGAATCGACGGTGGTCGCCCAGGCCGAAATGGGGGTGGTCGGGCGCATCCTGGAATGTCAGCCCGCCTGGTGCCGCGTCTCGCTTGACGGAACCCGCGGCTGGATCCGGACCACTGCGATCTGGGGCGTGAAGGAGGGTGAAATTGTCGAATAACCCGCCAGAATCCGGTTTGCGGCTTGCCATCTCGGCGGGCTTTGCCTCGGTGCTGGTTGCCGGGATCCTTGTCCTGCTCAAGCTCTGGGCGCTGGCCGAGACCGGCGCGCTCTCCATTGCCGCTTCGCTGGCCGATTCTGCGCTGGACCTGATGATGTCGCTCGGGGCGGCTGCGGCCATCGTCTATGCCGCACGCCCGGCCGACGAGGACCACGCCTTCGGTCACACCTCCGCCGAAGACCTTGCTGCCCTCGCGCAATCCGCCTTCATCCTTGCCTCCTCAGGGGTCATCGGCTGGGCCGCCATCCGACGGCTGTCCGCCGACCAGCCGCCGCAGCTCGCGTCCGAAGGGCGGGGGCTTGTGGTCATGGCCGCGTCGATTGTCCTGACCCTTGGTCTGGTCTGGTGGCAGGGCCGCGTCGCCCGCGCCACCGGCAGCAAGGTCGTCGCCGCCGACCGACTGCACTACCTGGGCGACCTCCTTCCCAGCATCGGCGCGATGGTCGCGCTCTGGGTCTCCAGCCGCTACGGCATCGGGTCCATTGACGCGGTCGTGGCGCTTGCCGCCGCCGCCGTCATGATGATCGGCGCACTCCGCATCGGCAAGAATGCCTGGGACGCTCTGATGGACCGCTCGGCCGATCCCGCCGTCCTGGAGGGTATCGCGAGGATCGCCCGCGACTGGCCGGGCGTCCATGGTTTTCACGACCTCAAGACCCGGACTGCAGGCAGCCGGATCTTCGTCAACCTTCACATCGAACTGGATGGCAGCCTGTCGCTGCGCGAGGCGCATGACATCGGCGCAAGCCTGCGCCGCGCGATCCTCACTGCCTATCCGCAGACCGATGTGATCATCCACAAGGATGTATCCGGCGGCTGAGCCTACCCGACCCTTATCAGTTGACGTTTCCGGCGAACGCGGCGATTATACGCGCGTACAACAATCCGGACGCCATGCAGCCCGCCCGCCGCCTCTATCGCCGTGAAAGTGAAGAGAGCCGCCGCTCGGCCCTGATCGCTGCCACGCAGGAACTGGTGGCCGAAGGCGGGCCGGAGGCCGCGACCGTTCGCGCCATCGCCGAACGGGCCGGAGTGACGCCAGGCCTGATCCGCCACTACTTTCAGTCCAAGGACGAACTGACCCGCGCCGCCTATCGCGCGTTGATGGACGGGATGACCGCGAAGGGCTCGGATGCGATCGAAGGCGTTGGTGCCGGGCCCGAGGAACGCCTCGCCGCCTTCATCGCCGCTTCGCTCCGCCCACCGGTCCTTGACGCCGGCGCTGTCGTCCTCTGGGCCGGCTACATGCACAAGGTGCGCAGCGACCCCGAGCTTCTGTCCGTGCATGAGGCCGGGTATCTTGCCTACCGCGATGCCCTGCAGCACCTGATCGAAACCCTTCCCCGCACGCCCCGCGCCGGGCAGACCCGAACCGAGGCCATTGCCTGCAACGCACTGATCGACGGGCTTTGGGTCGAAGGCTCGCTCCTGCCTGCGGCCTTCGCCCCCGGCGAGGTCATCACCATCGGCCTCACCTCGATCGGCGCCATCCTCGGCGTTGACCTGCTGGCCCATACTTCTATGTTGCCCGATTTTGGAAAGTCCCTGCCATGAGATATGCTTCCGTCACCGACCGCCTCTCCGGCCTTGCTGGGGCGAAATGGGCGCTTCACGCCCGGGCCCGCACCATGAAGGCCGCAGGTGACGACATCATCGAGCTGACGATTGGCGAACCCGACACGCCCACCCCCGCCCGCTACATCGAAGCCGCGGCGCGGTCGATGGCATCAGGACGCACGGGCTATTCCAATGGGCGCGGCGAACCCGGCGTCGTCGCGGCGTTGGCCGCGCGCTACACTTCCCGCCGTGGGCGTGAGATCAGCCGCGACCAGATCATGTGTCTGCCCGGCACACAGACCGTGCTTTACGCCGTCCTCCGTGCCCTGGCCGAGGCGGGTGACGAGGTGCTGATTGGGGACCCGATGTATGCTACCTACGAAGGTCTGATCGCCCAGACCGGCGCGCAGGCCGTCCCTGTGCCGCTGAAACCGGAGCATGGCTTCCGGATGCAGGTCGCCGACGTGGCCGCCCGCATCACCCCTCGGTCCCGCGTCCTGTTCCTGAACACCCCTCACAATCCGACCGGCGCCGTGCTGCGCCCTGCTGACATCCGCGCCCTGGGCGAGCTTGCCCGCGCGCATGACCTGTGGATTCTCTCGGACGAAGTCTACGAAGACCTAGTTTTCCCCAACGTCCCCTTTTCCTCGCCGCTTGATTTCCCCGAGTTCGCGGACCGTACCGTCGTCGCCTCGTCGATCTCGAAGTCACACGCGGCCCCCGGCTTCCGGTCCGGCTGGTGCGTTGGCCCCGCCGAATTCTGCGCCCGGCTGCTGCCACTTTCAGAAACCATGCTTTTTGGCTCGCAGCCGTTTATCGCTGACATGACAGAACTTGCAGTTTCCGAACCTTC
Source organism: Rhodobacterales bacterium (assembly GCA_017303485.1). Lineage (GTDB taxonomy): Bacteria > Pseudomonadota > Alphaproteobacteria > Rhodobacterales > Rhodobacteraceae > Tabrizicola. The sequence goes on along the minus strand of JAFLCY010000011.1, from coordinate 20,655 downwards.
GCCCGTTGCCGAGGGCATGGCTGACCGCTTCTCGCGCCGGGCGGGGATCATCGCCAAGACGCTCGACGGCGTTGGCGGGTTGCGGGTCCACCGGCCCGAGGCTGGCATGTTCGCCCTGGTCGACGTCCGCGCCACCGGCCTTTCGGGCGCGGATTTCGCCTCCAGCCTGCTGGACCGCCAGAAAGTCGCCGTCATGCCCGGCGAGAGCTTCGGCGCGGGACTTGCCGGTTGGCTGCGCCTGTCTCTCACCCAGCCGGACGACCGCACCACTCTCGCCGCCAACCGTATCGCCGCCCATGCGGCCAGCATCCTTGGGAATGCAGCATGACCACTGTCGGCATCCGCCTTGTCGAAGGCCTGATCGCGCGCGGCATTGACACGGTCTTCGGCATTCCCGGCGTCCACACGATCGAGCTTTACCGCGGCCTCGTCGCCGCTGGTGACAAGATCCGCCATGTCACACCGCGCCACGAACAGGGCGCGGGCTTCATGGCCGACGGCTATGCCCGCGTCTCGGGCAAACCGGCGGCCGCCTTCGTGATCACCGGGCCGGGCCTGACCAACACGCTTACCGCGATGGCCCAGGCCAAGGCGGATTCCGTCCCCATGCTCGTCGTCTCGGGCCTCGGGCGCAGCGACACGCTGGGCAAGGGACTTGGCCGGCTGCACGAACTGCCCGACCAGGGCGCGATGGTGGCCACGCTCTGCCACACCGAAACGGTGACCGACCCCAAGAAGCTGGGCGAAGTCCTGGACCGTGCCTTCGCCGCGATGACGGCAGGTCGCCCCGGCCCGGTCCATATCCAGATATCCACCAACATGATGGGCCAGCCCTGCCCGGAACTGCCGCCCCCTGTGGTCTCGGGCAGCGCTGTCCCCTTGCCGCTTGGTCGCCTGCGCAGCATCGCCGCCGCTCTGAACGCCGCGGAACGGGTCGTCATCCTGGCGGGTGGCGGCATTCGAGGATCGGAAACCCAGTTGCAGAAACTGGCGGAATCTCTGGATGCCCCCGTGATCCAGACGGTAAACGCACGCGGCGCGATGTTCGGCCATCGGCTGACCGTGCCCGCCTCGCCCAGCCTGACCTCGGTGCGCAAATTCATCGCCGACGCCGACCAGATCCTCGCTGTCGGGACCGAACTTGGACCGACCGACTACGACATGTTTGCCAATGGCCGGGTGCCGAACCTGTCGGACATGATCCGCATCGACGTCTGCGCCGACCAGCTCGCCCGCCACCCCGCCAAGATGCCGGTCAAGGCCGAAGCGGGTGCCATGATGGCCGCCCTGTTGCCGATGACCATCCGGGCCAACCGCGAGGGACCTGAGCGGGCGGAAGCGCTCCGTCGGGCGGCGCGGGCGGAACTCGCCACGCTGTACGAACCCATGCCCGCTCAACTGGACATGGTCGAGGCGATCCGCGATGCGATGCCGAACTGCATCATCGTCGGCGACAGCACCCAGCCGATCTATGCCGCGAACCTTTACTACGACCACGACCGCCCGCGCGGCTGGTTCAACGCCGCCACCGGCTACGGCGCGCTCGGCTATGCTCCGGGCGCCGCCGTCGGTGCCGCCATCGCCGCCCCCGGCGTGCCGGTCGTCTGCCTCATCGGCGACGGCGGGTTGCAGTTCAGCCCGGGAGAGCTGCGCACTGCCGTCGACGAGAAACTGCCCATCACTTATGTCGTCTGGAACAACGCCGGCTTCCGCGAGATCGCCGAAGCCCTGCGCCAGGCCAAGGTGCCGGAGGTCCTCGGCTGCGATCCCTCGCCGCTGGACATGGAACATTTCGCGATGGCCTGCGACATGGTCTTTGCAAGTGTGCCACAGGACCCCGACCAGCTGGCCGAGATGCTGGCGACGCCCCATGACGGGCCAAGGTTCCTGGAAGTTCAGGTCCGCTGACGCGCCAGCACCGGTGCCAGGACGAAGACCATCGCGACCAGGCAGGCCGCATAGACGAAGGCAGAGCGGAGGCCGAAGCTGCCCGCGATCACGCCAAGCAGCGGCGGACCGACGAAATAGCCGAAATAACCCAGCAGCGTGGCCCGCGCGACCGCCCGCGCCCGCGCGCGGGGATCGCTCAACTGGCCCACCAGCGAGAAGGCGGTCGGCGCCAGCACCGAGGCGCCGATCCCCATGACAAAGAACCCCAGATAGGCCAGCCCCGGCGCCGGCGCCTGCGACACGACCAGCGCCCCTGCCGCCGCGATCACCGCGCCCAGTCGCAAGAGGGTGAATGGGTTCACCCGTCCCGCCAGCCCCTGTCCGCCCAGCCGCGCGAAACCCATGGTCAGCGCCAGCATCGCCGGCCCCAGCGCACCCTGCTCGGGGCTGCCGCCCAGCGTCTTCTCGATGTGCAGAGCCGACCAGTTCTCCGCCGCGTTTTCCGTCATGAAGGCGATCAGCACGATCCCGCCCCCGATCACCGGAACCCAACCCAAGCTGCCTGCCGAGCCGTCCTTCGGCTTGCGCAACCCCTCGATCCGCCCGTCCCGCTCCAGCGTCAGAAGGCCACAGACCAGGCCCGCGACCGCCATCGTTCCCATCACATGAGCAGGCCCCCAGCCCGCGCCGCGCAGCACCCCGGTCATGACGGCGCCCCCGGCATAGCCGAAGGAATAGGCGGCATGGGCCAGGTTCATCAGGTGCAACCCGCGCGAGGTTTCCATCGCCGCCACGCGGGCGTTCATCAGGACGTCGGTCAGCCCGGTCGCCGCACCTGCGCAAGCCAGCGCCAGCGGAAACAGCCACCAGACCGGCACCTGCCCCGGCAGCGCAAAGGCCAGCGCCATCAGCCCCACCGCCAGCGGCAAGGCCGCCCGCCCGGTCGCAGCGCCGAATCCCGGCGCTACCAGCATGGCGCTGATCGCCGCAATCGGCGTGCAGAAGATCAACAGGCCAAGCTGGCTTTCATCCACCCCGAGCATCGTCATCAGATCCGGCAGGACCGCCGCAAAGGTGCCCCACAGGATGCCCATCGCAGCAAAGGCCGCGATGGCCGGACGGGCATAGGCCAGATTGGGTAGGGAAATCATCGCAGTGGCTCCGGGGCGCAAGAGCATGACAGCTATCCCGCCTGCCCGCTTCCGGCCAGTCCGCCCGCGACGCGTCACACTTGCGAAAGCGACATCGGCCCCGGTCGCCCGGCCCGGGAACTTCATGCTTTCCTTCCTGCCGATTCGTCGCTATAGCCCCCCGGTCGCGCCATGCACCCTTGGAGGATGGCGGACTTACACATGGAGAGACCAATGGCACGCGAGATCACCGATCTTAAGGCCGAGGTACGGACGGGGACAGGCAAGGGGGCCGCCCGTCAAGCCCGCCGCGAGGGCAACGTACCCGGCATCATCTACGGCGACGGGGTCACGCCCCAGCCGATCAAGATGAACTACAACTACCTCCTGACCAAGCTGCGGCAGGGCCGGTTCCTGCAGACGCTCTTCAATCTGAAGGTTCAAGGTCAGCCTGACGTCCACGTCATCTGCCGCGGCGTCCAGCGCGATGTGGTCAAGGACCTGCCGACGCATGTCGATTTCATGCGCATTCACGATGAAAGCCGGATCAAGCTGTTCATCCACGTCGATTTCATCAACCACGACGCTGCCCCGGGCCTGAAGCGCGGCGGCACGCTGACCGTGGTTCGCTCCGAAGTCGAACTGGAAGTCACCGCGGGCGACATCCCCGATCACATCACGGTCGACCTGACCGGCAGGGCGATCGGCGACGTCATCCACATCGACGATGTGCAGCTTCCCGCTGGCGCCAAGCCGACCATCGCGCGGAACTTCGTGATCGCCAACGTCGCGGCCCCGTCGGGCCTGGTGTCGGAAGAGAACGAGGAAGCAGCCGAGGCCTGATCGGCCTGCCTTTGCAGATCGCGCGGGGGGCCTTTCGGTCCCCCGTTTGCATTTCCTTGCGGCCTCCTCGTTCGACTTCGTCTCCTCGTCGTCACCCGGTCCCGCTCCGCGAGGAGTGACGAAGTCATCGACGAGCCATCGTGGTGGGCTTGTCAGTCACGGCGAAAGACAAGCGTGTCCTTCCTCGCCCCCCCGGCCATGACGAACCCCTCCGCCGCCAGCGCCGCACCGATCCGTTCCACCCCCTCCGGCCCATAGACCAGCGGATGCGTCTCGACCACCACCAGCCGCACGCCGGGCAAGGGCTGCATCAGCACCTCCTGCTCGCCCCCCTCGATGTCGCATGAGATCACCGTGGGCGCGAAGCGGGCAAGCAGCTTGCCGATCGGCCGTGCGGGAACCCGGATCACCTCAGCATTCTCCGGCCAGCCCTCCGGCCCCTGCAACCCGCTCGCCCAGAAGGCCGGACGCTGGCCGAACTCCACCTCGCCCTCGCCCGCACCGACCACCGCGCCTCGGACGATCTTGACGCCCGGAAAGCCGTTCGCCGCCAGGTTCTTCCGCGCCAGTTTCGCCGTCTCTGGCCCCGCCTCGACGCCTGCGACGGCCTCCTCCCCCAGCAGCCTCGCCCCCAGCGCACAGATGAAGCCCAGCCCTGCACCCAGATCCAGCAAACGGTCGCCCGGCCGCAAGTGCAGCAGCAACGCATCGGCCTCGTGGTTCTCGTAACGGCCCGAGGCCAGCGCCCGTTCAAGATTGCCCTTCAGCGCCGCCTCCGGCAGGGAAAGCGTCAGGCCGCGAAGGGTGAAGCTGCGCATCTCGTCCCGCTTGGTTGTCTCAAACCGCTGAGGCAGCTATATCCCACCCGTCGCGGCAAGCGGGAGAGCAAAGGTGAAACTCTGGGTCGGCCTCGGCAATCCCGGCGCGAAATATGCGGGCAACCGGCACAACATCGGCTTCATGGCCATGGACCGCATCGCTGCTGATCACGGCTTCTCCCCCTGGCGCAAGGCGTTCCAGGGCCTGATCACGGAAGGCCGCCTCGGCACCGAGAAGGTCGCGCTCCTGAAGCCCGAGACCTTCATGAACCTTTCCGGCCAATCCGTGCAGGCCGCCGTCGCCTTCTGGAAACTGCCCATGGCCGACCTGACCGTCTTCCATGACGAGCTTGACCTCGCCCCCGGCAAGCTGCGCCTGAAACAGGGCGGCGGCCATGCCGGGCACAACGGCCTCCGCTCGATCCACGGCCACTTGGGCGACGACTACGCCCGCGTCCGCCTGGGCATCGGCCATCCCGGCCATAAGGATGCGGTGGCGCCTTATGTCCTGCACGACTTCGCCAAAGCCGATGCCGACTGGCTGGAAGACCTCCTCCGCGGCATCTCGGACGGGGCCGAGGCGCTTGCCGCGGGCGAGGCCCAGAAGTTCATGAACGCCGTCGCCCTGCGGACTGCGCCGCCGCGATCCTCGACGACGAAGGAAAAACCCGAGGCTCCGCTCCCTGCCGCAAAGCCCGAGGAAGACACCCGCAGCCCGATGCAGAAGCTCTTGGACAGGTTCCGGTGAGCGCCGTCCGGCAAGCCTTCCGCGACCAGGCCGTCGCCTGCGCCGCCCTCGGCTCGCCGCTCATGCACCGGCTGATGGCAGGGCTCGCCGACAGGCTCGCCCAGGGCGATCCGGTATCGGACCGCGTGCTTGGCTGGTCGGGCGACCCCTCGTCCAGCGCCGAATCGGTTCCCCTCCGCCTCGCGGGCGGGTTGCACGCGCTGGTACTGACGGGGCAGGAGCCAGGCCTTGCCGCCGTCTACGCCCGGCCCGATACCGACCCGACCGCAGCCGCCCTTGAGGCACTTCGTCGCCACCCCGATTTCCTGCTCGACTGGCTCACCTCGCCTCCGCAGACCAACGAAGTCCGCCGCTCCGCCGTCGTCATTGCGGCCGCGCAGTGGCTGACCGCCCGCTTCGGCCTGCCGCTCGTTGTCTCCGAACTCGGTGCCAGCGCGGGGCTCAACCTGCTCTGGGACCACTACGCTCTGGCCGTGCAGGGCCAGACCTTCGGCCCCGCCGACCCTGTCCTGACCCTCGCGCCCGACTGGTCCGGCCCCCTGCCACCCGCGGCCCGGCCCCGGATCATCGACCGCCGGGGAGTGGACCTGAACCCGCTCGACCCCGACAAGGATCGCCTGCGCCTTCTCGCCTACCTCTGGTCCGACCAGCCCGAACGCATCGCCCGCACCCGGTCCGCGCTCGATCTGGCACAACGTTTCCTCCGCCCGGTCGACCGGGGCGATGCCGCCACCTGGCTGGAGACCCGGCTGCAGGTTCCGCAACCGGACAGCCTGCACCTCGTCTTTCACACCGTCGCCTGGCAATACTTCCCGCCCGCCACGCAGGCCCGCGCCCTTGCCGCGATGGAGCGGGCGGGCCGCCGTGCACCCATTGCCCGCCTGTCGATGGAAGCCGATGGCGCGAAACGCGGCGCGGCGCTGACCCTGACCCTCTGGCCCGGCGGGGAAACCATCCCCCTCGGCCGCGCCGACTTCCACGGCCGCTGGGTGGACTGGCAGGCCCCCTGACCGCCCCTCCTCGTTCGACTTCGTCTCCTCGTCGGATGACCCGCGCGAGGAGTGACAAAGTCAACGACGAGCATCCCCTACCCGCGCGACATCAGCCCGGTCAGCGCCCGGCTGACCAGCGACGATACCGCGGGCCGTTCCAGTGCCACAAAGGGCAGCGGGCGGCACAGCTCCATCGCCGCCACCCCCACCCGCGCTGTCAACGCGCCGTTGACCACCCCCTCGCCGAAGCGTCGGGAAAGCTTCGACAGCACCCCGCCCCCGGCGACCGAGCCGATCATGTCATCGGTCAAGGCCAGGGCCCCCGCCGCCAGCAGCGAGCCGAAGACCCGGCGCAGCAGGCGCAGGCTCCCGAAACTCCCTGAGCGCCCGCCGTAGATTTCCGCAATCCGCCGGATCATCCGCAGGTTCGCCACCGCCGCCGTCGCCACATCGGCCAGCGCCAATGGCACCAGCGCCGTCACCGTCGCCACCTGCCGCGCCGCGCCCTCGATCACCAGACGCGCCTCGGCGTCCAGCGTGGTCAGCAACTCCCGCTCGGCCAGCGCCAGCAGGGCGTCGGCATCCATCACCTCACCCTCCCGGTCCGCAAGCCGGGCCCGGCCCCAGGCGGTATCGCCGCGCGCGGCATACAGGCCGGTCAGCCCGGCAACCACCCGCCGCGCCTCCTTCAGGTCGGCCAGCGTCCGCGCCTCGATCGCCCGCCCCCGCAACCCGTCCAGCCGTTTCAGCCGCAGGAAAGCCCCCCATTCGCGCAGGGCAAGAAACAGCCCTGCAAGCACGGCCACCACGACCAGCACCATGGCCACCCAGCCCAGCACCACATTCCGCGCTAGAAGCCCGGTCACGAAATCATAGGTCGCGACAGACAGGGCAAAGCTGAACAGCGCCCCGAAAGCCCAAAAGGCAAACCGGGTCAGCCCTGACCCCCTTGCCTGCGCAAGCGCCGCAACCGCCTGCATCGCCTGCCCCTCGGGCAGCGCGTCCGGCACTGGCGGCGCGGCCGCGGGATCGACGGCCTCGTCCATCTCTTCCAGGAAAGGCTTCGGCGGGCGGCTCACAGCTGGTCTCCGATCAGGAATTCCACCGCCCGGTCCAGCCGGATATGCGGTGGCCCCTCGCCGGGGCGCAACATCAGCCGCGCCGGGGCGAAGGTCATGAGGTGGTAATCCGCGTCCAGCCAGGCTTCCGCCCCCTCGCGCGCGGGGGACAACAGCCGTGCCGGGTCCGAGGGCAGCGCGCCGGGATACATCAGCGCGGGCTTCCCCGTCGCCAGCAGAGTCCCCCGCACCGCCGGAACCTCCGCTCCATCCCGTGTCACCACCTCCTCGACCGTCGCCCGCAGGCTGGCCAGCGACATCGCCTCGGTCCGCGCGCCATGAAAATCCGCCCGCGCCTTTGCCTCGGCCAGCAAGGCCGCAGTGATCGCGGTCAGCGCGGGATGCTGCTCATGGTGCAGATGATCGGCCTTGGTCGCAGCGAACAGGATACGCTCCACCCGATGCGATCCGAACAGCGATGACAGCCACGAATTCCGCCCCGGACGGAAGGCCGCCAGCACCTCCGCCATCGTCCGCCGCAGGTCTTCCACCGCGCGCGGCCCCTGATGGATCGCGCCCAGCACGTCCATCAGCACCACCTGCCGGTCCAGCTTGGCGAAATGGTCCTGGAAGAAAGGCCGCACGACGCGTGACTTGTAGGCATCGTAGCGCCGCTCCATCTCGCGCCAGAGGCTCGCTCGCGGGGTCAGGGCAGGCTTTGGCAGCGGAGCAAAGGTCAGCACCGGCGACCCGGCCAGATCGCCGGGCAACAGGAACCGGCCCGGCGTCACGTCGACCCGGCCAAGATCGCGGGCGGCGGTCAGATAGGCGGTGAAGGCCTCGGCCAGCTGCCGGGCCTTGCCCTCCTCCAGCCGCAACGCGCCATCCTCGGCCCGCGCCAACGCAAGATAGGCCGCTGCCTCCGGGCGCTTTTCCAGCCGGGCCAGCGTCGCCTCGGACCACTGGTCATAGCTTTGATCGAGAAGTGCCAGATCAAGAAGCCATTCGCCGGGATAATCGACGATGTCGAGATGCAGGGTGTGCGGCCCCCGCCACCCGGAGAACAGCCCCGCAGGCTGCACCCGGAACGACAGGCGAAGCTCGCTGATCGCCCGGGTCGAGGCGGGCCAGCGCGGGCTGTCACCGGTCAGCGCGGCGAGATGGGCCTCATAGTCGAAGCGGGGCAGCGTCAGGTCAGGCTGGGGTTGCAGGTAGACCGCCTGGATGCGCCCCTGCGCCTGCGCCTTTAGTTGCGGCATCCGGCCCCGGTTCAGGAGGTTGGCAACAAGGGCCGTGATGAAGACGGTCTTCCCGGCGCGCGAGAGGCCCGTCACGCCTAGGCGCAGCGTGGTATCGAACAGGGTCTCGGAAAGCGATGCCCCCGCCCCCTCGATCCCCCGGGAAATTCCGTCCGTCAGCCCGGAGAACACCCACGCCGCCCCTTCTGCCTTGCCGATCCAAGATAGGCAGGGCGGGGCGGGAATGGAAGGCGGGGTAGCAGGATCGGCGGCATTGTCCTGTCGGCGCGGGGAGGCTCAGGGTGGCATTCACAAGGCCAGCCGTCCGGTATAGGGATCACTCCATGTCCCGCTATGCCCTGCAGATCGAATATCACGGCGGCCCCTTCGCGGGCTGGCAGCGGCAGGCGCAGGGCTTGCCCTCGGTGCAAGGCGCCGTCGAACGCGCGCTGGAAAAGCTGGAACCCGGCCCCCATACCATCGCCGCCGCCGGGCGCACCGACGCCGGGGTTCACGCCACCGCACAGGTGGCCCACGCCGACCTGAGCCGCGACTGGGAGCCGTTCAAACTGGCCTCGGCGCTGAACGCCCACCTCCGTCCCGACCCGGTGGCGATCCTTGCCTGCGCCCGCGTGCCGGACGACTTCCACGCCCGCTTCTCGGCCATCGGGCGGCGCTATACCTTCCGCCTTGTCGTCCGCCGTGCGCCCGTCACCCATGACAAGGGCCTGGTCTGGCAGGTGCTGAACCCGCTGGATGTTCAGGCGATGCGGGCGGGCGCGGCAGAACTGATCGGAAGCCACGACTTCACCACCTTCCGCTCAACCCTCTGTCAGGCGAAAAGCCCGGTGAAGACCCTCGACCGGATCGACATTGCCGAACGCCCCTATCCCGGCGGCGTGGAATACCGCTTCGACCTCGCCGCCCGCAGCTTCCTGCACAACCAGGTCCGCTCCATCGTCGGCACGCTGGAGCGGGTCGGCGCCGGGGCCTGGGCACCCGAGGACGTCCGCTCCGCGCTGGAGGCTAAGGACCGCGCCGCCTGCGGCCCGGTCTGCCCGCCGCAGGGGCTGTATCTGGTGGGGGTCGACTATCCTTCCGATCCCTTCGCCCAAGACGCTCGTCGTTGACTTCGTCCCTCCTCGCTCGCGGACCACTCCGACGAGAAGACGAAGTCGCGCGAGGAGGTGACCGCTCAGGGCGTCAGAAGCCGCCGCACCTCGGCCCGCAGGTCCTTCAGCTCGAAAGGTTTGGAGATGAACCCGTCCGCCCCCAGTTCGATCCCGCGCTTGCGTTCCTGGGCCGAGCCGCGGGCGGTCATCATCAGCACCTTCACTGCCGCCAGCGCCGGATCGGTGCGGATGCCCGCGCAGATGTCATAGCCCGAGACTTCCGGCAACATCACGTCCAGCAGCACCAGATCAGGCCGCGTCGCCCGGATGCGCGGCAGCGCCTCGGCCCCCGAAGCCACCCGGTCATGGCCATAGCCCTCCCGCGTGATCAGAAATTCCAGGGCGATCGCGATGTTGTCCTCGTCCTCGACCACCAGGATGCGAGGCGAGGGGTGGCTCACCTCCGGCATCATCGGCACCCCCGGAACGGGCGGGGGGTTGTGCGGACGGACGGGATCGGGAAAGGATGCCGAAACGGAGGACATGTCTTGCTTGATCTTATCCAGTCGCAGCTTCTGGACCCGCTTCGCATCGGCCTGATCGCCGCGCTGGTGTACACGATGGTCCGCACCCGGGCCGCCACCGGCACGGTCCTCCCGCTGGCCTTGGGGGTAGTCTTCGTCGCGGTGATCCTGCCGGTGACGCAGGGCACAGCCAGCCCGACCCAGGCCATCGCGGCGGGGATCGTCTCGAACCTGATCATCCTTGGCATCGTGCTTGCCCTTGCCATGATCATCCGGCGCCTGCGCGGCTAGCGAAAAAAGCGGCGAGCCCTTGCGAGGCCCGCCAGTCTGCGCCCAGAAAAACCGTCAATCGGCTTGTCAGGAGGCAGAAGCCCGGGCCGAGGCTTGCGCCCCGGCCCGGTCCAGGACCCTTACCGACCGTCGTCGGCGAAGATGTCCTTCTTGTGCGTCCCGTTCGGGACAAAGATCGTGCCGATGATCACCGTCATGACGGCCACCACGATCGCGTACCACAGGCCCGAGTAGATGTTGCCAGCCTGGGCCGAGATCGCCAGCGCGGTTGCGGGCAGAAGGCCCCCGAACCAGCCGTTGCCGATGTGGTAGGGCAGCGACAGTCCCGAGTAGCGGATCCGCGTCGGGAAAAGCTCCACCAGCATCGCGGCGATCGGGCCGTAGACCATCGTCACCAGGACGATGAGGTAGGTCAGGATCAGGATGATGGTGATGTTCTGCCCGGTGAAGAGATCGCCGAACGAACCGACCTTCGCGATGGTGGTGTTGTCCGCCGCCACGATCGGATAGCCGATCCCGGCAAGGGCGTCGTTCACCTGCTTCTCGAAGGCACCCTTGACGCCGTTCTCCTTCGCAAGCGCCGCAGTAGCCGCGTCGTAGGTGGCCAGCGCGTCGGCCGGAACCGCCGCACGGGCCGCGTCAGCCGCCGACTGGGCCGCCGGAACCGCTGCATTGGCCGCGTCGAGAGCGGTCTGCGCAGTGGCCTTGGCCGCGACATCCGCCGCCGCTTTCAGCGCCTTGTCGGCGTCGGCCACGGCCGTCTTCGCCGCACCCAGCGCCTTGTCAGCGTCGGTCATCGCGGTCAGCAGGGCTGCGTCGATGCCACCCTTGGCAGTTTCCAGTGCCGCCTTGGCCGCGTCGATGGCAGCGGTGTTCGCCGCGCCGTCATAGGAGGCGATTTCCGCATCGCCGATCTTGACCGAGGCCACGCTGCCCGCCGCCGCATCGACAGTGGACGAGTTGACCGAGGACTTGAGCAGCAGCGCCTTCAGGATGTCGCAGCTCTTGGTGAACTTCGCGGTGCCCACCGGGTTGAACTGGAACGAGCAGTCCGCCGGGTCAGCCGACACGACGACTTCATTCTGCTGCGCCGCATGCAGCATCGGGTTCGCGGTCGCGGTCAGGAACTTGAACACCGGGAAGTAGGTGATCGCCGCGATCAGGCAGCCGGCCAGGATGATCGGCTTACGGCCGATACGGTCCGACAGGCGGCCAAAGTAGATGAACCCGTAGGTGCCCAGGATCAGCGAGGCCGCCACGAAGACGTTGGCGCTGAAGCTGTCGACCTTGATCACCGACTGCAGGAAGAACAGGGCGTAGAACTGGCCCGAGTACCACACCACGGCCTGACCGGCAGTAAGGCCCAAGAGCGCGATGACGGCGAACTTGGCGTTCTTCCACTGGCCGAAGGCCTCGCGCAGCGGCGCTTTCGAAGCCGAACCTTCTTCCTTCATCTTCTTGAAGGCGGGGGATTCGTTCATCTGCAGGCGGATGTAGAGCGAGATCAGCAAGAGGAAGATCGAGCCGAGGAACGGGATCCGCCAGCCCCAGGCCTTCCAGGGTTCCAGCATCACGGCCGCGCCCTTAGCGTCGAGGAGCGGGGTTCCGTCCAGGTTGAACTGGGCAACCGGGTCGTAGTTGTTGTTCACATAGGCAGTGAAGATCAGGATGATCACCAGCGACAGGAGAAGCCCCAGCGTCGCGGTGGTCTGGATGAACGCGGTGAAGTAGCCGCGCTGGTTCGCCGGGGCGTGTTCTGCCACATAGACCGCAGCGCCGCCGTATTCACCGCCAAGCGCCAGGCCCTGCAGCATGCGAAGCCCGATCAGGATGACGGGTGCCGCGATGCCCCAGGACTGGTAGCCCGGCAGAAGACCCACGCAGAACGTGGACAGACCCATGATCATGATGGTCATGAGGAAAGTGTACTTCCGGCCGATCAGGTCACCGAGCGAGCCGAAGACCAGCGCGCCGAACGGGCGCACAAGGAAGCCTGCCGCAAAGGCCAGGAGCGCGAAGATGTTGCGCGTGGCTTCCGGGAACGGCGTGAAGAACTGCGCGCCGATGATCGCGGCGAGCGAGCCGTAGAGATAGAAGTCGTACCATTCGAAGATGGTCCCTGCCGACGAGGCGAGGATGACTTTCCTCTCCTCCCCGGTCATGGGGCGCGAACGTTCGCGCACGTTGGTTGACGTCGTAGCCATGCAATATCTCCTTGTGGCCTGAATCGGTGATTCAGGCAGTCCCCGTCCGTTTCTGGCTTCAGGCCCGCAGATCCCGGCTGGCCCGTGCTGTCATCCACCCCTTCGGGGATGGTCTGCTTTGAGGGATCCTGCCGCATGCGGCCTTCCCCTCCCCTTCCAGTTCCGCCCGCCCCTCCTCATGGCCCGGGCAGAACCAAATCTCATGCCGCGACGCGCCCGACGATCTCGGCCAGCCGGGCGCGGATGCCGGTGATGGAACCCATCGCCGGAACCCGTTCCAGGACCGAAAGCCGGTCGTAATGCGCGATCAGCGGGGCCGTCTGGGCGTGATAGGCGGTCAGCCTTTCCCGCACCGTCTCGGCATTGTCGTCGGCCCGGCGCTTGAACGCAGTGCCGCCGCATTTGTCGCAAACGCCCGCCTTCGCGGGTTGCTTGAACTCGTCATGATAGCCTTCGCCGCAGGCCGCACAGGTGTAGCGACCGGAAACGCGGGCAATCATCGCCTCATCTTCGACCTCAAGGCTGATCGCCGCCGTGACGGATTGCCCGGCCTCGGCCAGCAAGCCATCCAGCGCCGCCGCCTGCCCCGCGGTGCGCGGAAAGCCGTCCAGGATGATGCCCTTTGCCACGTCCGGCGCGGCCATGCGGTCCTTCAGGATCGCCAGCACGATCTCGTCGCTGACAAGCTGCCCGGCCTCCATCACCGCCTTGGCGCGCTTGCCCGCCTCGGTCCCCGCCGCCACGGCGGCGCGCAGAAGATCGCCGGTCGAAAGCTGGACCAGACCAAAGTCCTCCTCCAGCATCCGCGCCTGCGTGCCCTTGCCCGCGCCGGGCGGGCCGAGAAGGATCAGGACAGGACCCATCCGCCTCAGCCCCGGTTCATGCGGTTGTTGATCAGATCGTCCACCACCGACGGATCGGCCAGCGTCGAGGTGTCGCCCAGCGAGCCGAAGTCGTTCTCGGCGATCTTGCGCAGGATGCGGCGCATGATCTTGCCCGAGCGGGTCTTCGGCAGGCCCGGCGCCCACTGGATCAGGTCGGGCTTGGCAATCGGCCCGATCTCGTTCCGCACCCAGGCTTCCAGCTTCTTGCGCAGGTCCTCGGAGGGCTCGATCCCCTTCATCAGGGTGACATAGGCATAGATGCCCTGCCCCTTGATGTCGTGCGGATAGCCCACCACCGCGGCCTCGGCCACCGCCTCATGCGCCACCAGCGCGGATTCGACCTCGGCCGTGCCCATCCGGTGGCCGCTGACGTTGATCACGTCATCGACGCGGCCGGTGATCCAGTAGTAGCCATCCGCATCGCGACGGCAGCCGTCGCCGGTGAAGTAGTAACCCTTGTACTGGCTGAAATAGGCCTCCTCGAACCGGGCGTGATCGCCCCAGAGCGTCCGCATCTGCCCCGGCCAGCTGTCGGCGATGCACAACACGCCCTCAGTCTCGACCGCCTCCTGCACCTTGCCCGTGGCGGCATCCAGTACCACCGGCTTGATGCCGAAGAACGGCTTGGTCGCCGAGCCCGGTTTGGTCGGGATCGCGCCGGGCAGAGGCGTCACGATATGACCGCCGGTCTCGGTCTGCCAGAACGTGTCGACGATGGGGCAACGGCCCTTGCCGACATGGGTGTTGTACCAGGCCCAGGCCTCCGGGTTGATCGGCTCCCCCACCGACCCCAGCACCTTCAGCGAGGACAGGTCGTGCTTTTCCACCCATTCCGGCCCCAGCCCCATCAGGCTGCGGATAGCGGTCGGCGCAGTGTAGAACTGGTTGACCTTGTGCTTGGCGCAGACCTCCCAGAAGCGGCCCGCATCGGGATAGGTCGGCACACCCTCGAACATCAGCGTGGTGGCACCATTCGCCAGCGGCCCGTAGACGATATAGCTGTGCCCGGTGACCCAACCGACATCCGCCGTACACCAGTACACGTCTCCGTCATGGTAGTCGAAGACGATCTGCTGGGTCATCGCCGCATAGACCAGATAGCCGCCGGTGGTATGCACGACGCCCTTCGGCTTGCCCGTTGACCCCGAGGTGTAGAGGATGAACATCGGGTCTTCCGCGCCGACCTCGACATAAGGGCAATAGGGCTTCGCCGCCGCCATCTCCGCCGTCAGGTCGAAATCACGCCCTTCTACCCACGAGATCTGGTCGCCGGTGCGCTTGACCACCAGCACCTTCACCTTGTCGTCGCAATGCAGCAGCGCCTTGTCGGTGTTGTCCTTGAGGCCGGTCTTCTTGCCTGCCCGCGGCGCCCAGTCGGCGGTGATCACCACCTTCGCGTCGCTGTCGTTGATCCGGTTCGCCAGCGCATCGGGCGAGAAGCCGCCGAAGACGATGGAATGGATCGCCCCGATCCGGGTGCAGGCCAGCATCGCATAGGCCGCCTCGGGGATCATCGGCATGTAAAGGACAACCCGGTCGCCCTTCTGCACCCCATGCGCCTTCAGCACGTTTGCAAGGCGGCAGGTCTGCTCCAGCAGTTCGCGGTAGGTGATGTGCTTGGCCGGGGTCTTCGGATCGTCCGGCTCCCAGATGATCGCGGTCTGGTCGGCGCGGGTCAGCATGTGGCGGTCGATGCAGTTGGCGCTGACGTTCAGATGCCCGTCCTCGAACCACTTGATCGAGATATTGCCCGGCGCGAACGAGGTGTTCTTCACCCGCGTATAGGGCTTGATCCAGTCCAGCCGCAGCCCTTCGGCGCCCCAGAACGCCTCCGGGTCGGCGATCGAGGCGGCATAGCGCTTGGCATAGGCTTCCGCGTCGACATGCGCGGCGGCGGCAAACGCCGCTGAGGGCGGATGGATCGACTTGGCGGCTTCGCTCATTCTCTTCTCCCTAGGAAGGCGGCAGCCTTCCACGCTGACAGTGACTGGCCAGGAACCCTCATTCCCACGGGCAGAGTAGCACTTCGTAAATAATTTCGTAACCCCATATTTTTCATCAATAATTCTGTAAATTTATTCACTACGCATAAGTCAATTTGGTAAATGTGTGAAAATTGTGACCGGCAAGTGCTTGCTTTCGCGTACCGTTACCGCTCACGCTGCCGTGAACCCCTGCCGCGCCGGGCGCAAGGTCCCGTCTTGCCCCCCAAACCAGCCCGCCGACCAGGCTCAGCGTGATTCGCCGTCGGGTTGTGCGTCCAGTTCGGCATCGACGGCGGCAAGATCGGGCAGGAAGCGCACCTCGGCCTCGTCCAGCCCCTGCGCCTGCAGTTGACGCCTCAGCGCGGGCCGCAGCCCGACGAGGAAGAGCCGCCCGCCCCGCTTCAGCGCCCGCGCCGCCAGCCGCTGAATCCCCCGCGCGCCGGAACTGTCGATCAGGGGTACGCCCGACATTTCCAGCACCAGCGCGCGCGGCGTCTCGGCAATCCGGTCAAGGACACCGCCCAGTTGCGCGGCGGCGCCAAAGAAATACGGCCCCTCCAGATGATAGACCACACGGTCGGCGCGCGGGGTGTCGATATGCTCCTCCCTCGGACGCATCGCCGCGCTCTCCGACATGCGCTTGATGAAGACGAGGCCCGCAAGCGCGAAACCGACCACGATCCCTTCCGTCAGGTCGCGGAAGACGACCAGCAGAAAGGTCACGCTGACCACCAGCGCATCCCCGCGCGTGGCGCGCAACAGGGCGGCGAACTCATGCCGCTCGGCCATGCCCCAGGCGACGACAGCCAGCACACCCGCGAGCGCCGCCAGCGGGATGTAGGCGGCAAGCGGTGCCGCGACCATCAGGAAGGCGAGCAGGAACAGCGAATGCAACATCCCCGACACCGGCCCCTTGCTCCCCGCCCGCACGTTGGTCGCGGTGCGGGCGATGGTCCCGGTGACGCAGAACCCGCCGAACAGGCCCGAGCCGATGTTGGCCACGCCCTGCGCCACCAGTTCCGCGTTCGAGCGATGCCGCGCGCCCGACATCCCGTCGGCCACCACGGCGGACAAGAGCGACTCGATGGCGCCCAGCAGCGCGAAGCTCCCCGCCCAGGGCAACGCCTGCCGCCACATCGACAGATCGGGCAGCGCGGGCGCGGGCAGAAGATGCGGCAGATCGCCGAACCGCGTGCCGATGGTGGCGACGGGCAGGCCCAAGGCCCAGACCACGACCGAGGCCACAAAAACCGCAATCAGCATCCCCGGCCAGTGGGGCCGCAGCCGTCGCAAGCCAAGGATCACCCCTGCGGTCAGTGCCGTCACCCCGACGGCCGCCCAAGTCACCGTCGCCCGTACTGCCCACAGAGCCTCAATCTTGGCGATGATCTCCCCCGGCTCCGGCCCCGAAATGGTCAGCCCGAACATCTCGTGCAACTGGCTGGCGAAGATGATGACGGCGATCCCGGCCGTGAAGCCTACCGTCACCGGATAGGGAATGTAACGGATGTAAGTGCCCAGCCGCAGCGCCCCCGCGCCGATCAGGATCACCCCCGACAGGATGGTGGCCAGGATCAGCCCCTGCACCCCCGTCGCCGTCACGCAGGCCGCGACAAGCACGATGAACGCCCCGGCGGGACCGCCGATCTGATAGCGCGACCCGCCCAGCGCGCTGACCAAAAAGCCCCCGACAATGGCGGTGAACAGCCCGCGCTCCGGCCCGACCCCGCTGGCAATCGCGATGGCCATCGACAAGGGCAGCGCCACTATGGCCACGGTCAGCCCGGCCAGCGCATCGGCGCGCAACTGGGCCAACCCATAGCCCTCGCGCCAGACGGTCAGGAGCTTTGGCAGGAAGTCGGTCGGGCCATTGTGGCCCCGCGCGGTGTCGGTCATGATGGCGTCCAAGCCAGGGGAACGGCCAGTAATCGCTGGCGGGTCGGTCCGAAAGCCGCCAGAAAAGCGCCCGAGCCACCCCCTGTCACCTGCTTCCGGTGTCCCGACCGCCCCACCCGCCCCGATCCCGTCCAGCCCGCCAATGACGAGGCACTCACGCTTGTCCGCCAACTCCTCGCCCTCGGGCATGCCGCCCTCGCCTGGGCCGACCCCGGCACTGGCACCCCCGGGATCAGCCGCATCGCCTTCCATCGCGACCCCGAGGCCGGTCTCCTCACTCTCGTCTCCGGCCTCGCCCCGCATTTCCGCGCGCTCCGCGACCATCCCGATTGCGCGCTCATGCTGGGCGAGGTCGGCGAGAAGGGCGATCCGATGACCCATCCCCGGCTGATGATCCGCGCCCGCGCCAGCTTCGTCGCCCCGGACGACCCCACCCGCCCCGGCCTCCGCGCCCGCTGGCTGGACCGGAACCCCAAGGCCAAGATCTACATCGACCTGCCCGATTTCGCCTTCGTCCGGCTGACGCCCGTTTCGGCCCTCCTGAACGGCGGCTTCGCCCGCGCCTTCCACGTCGCGCCGGAAGACCTGTGAACGACAACGGGCGGCCCCGAAGGACCGCCCGCCGTCACAGTCCAGGAAAGGTCAGGCCGGCACGTCCATCCGCATCGTGACCAGCGCTTTGCCCTTCACCGCCTCGCCCCAGCGCACCTGCGCCTCGTTGCCGCCCGCCCCGGTGCCGGGGCTCGAATAGGGGAACACATAGCGCGCCGCGTTCGATGCATTTGTGATCATCCCCTCCGGCGCCACCGCCTCGACCATGCGGATGCGCCCGCCGAAGGGCACGAACCCACCCGCACTGACGTTCCAGGTCTCGGAGGCGGTGTTCTGGCTATGCGCCACCTGCACCGGGTTGATGATCCACTGCGTCACGTTGTTGAAGCTGTTGCCCTCCACCCGCACGTTGCGCGACTTGGTGAAGTCCAGCGTCGCGAAGCTGGTGTCCACCATGTCCACCCGGTCGATAACGGCGCCGAAACAGCGGAAGCTGTTCCCGGTGATCGACAGCCCGCTGAAGAAATGCCCCGATCCGTAGGGCTTGACCACGATCCAGCGGAAGGCCGCGGTCGTGTCCGAGGCGATGAAGACGTTGCCGACGATGTTCAGGCCCCCGAACGAGAACTCGCCATTCTCCTGCGGCTCCGAGTCATGCTCGTTGCCCCATTCGATGAAGCAGTTGTCGATGTAGTTCCCCGTCACCACGGTCGAGACGTTGGTCTGCGTGAACACCAGCCCCGCCCGGCGCAGGCCCGCCGAAGTATTGTCGCCCTGGAAGAAGTGGTTGGCGTGGATCAGGTGGCCCGTCCCGTTCATGATCGCGAAATGCGCGAAACGCACGATTCGGTTGTTGCGAATCTTGCTGTCGTTCGCCTGCACGTTCATCGCAATGGTGGTGCGGTCCACCGCCGGAACCGATTGTTCGTTCGACAGGAACTGGCACATGTCGACGAACATGCCCTGGCACCCCGACCCGGCCGAACTGATCCCCCGGTCCAGGGGCCGGTTGAAGCTGCAGGACATGAAACGCTGCGTGTTCCCCGCCATCGGCAGCAGCACGCCCGAGCCGATGCCCAGGCAGTTGAACTCGATGTCCTCCATCTCGAAGCGCGACAGCAGTCCGAAGCCCGAGAAATCCAGCATGTACTTGAACCGCCGGAACGTATAGCTCCGCGTCCCCACCGCCGCATAGAGCGGCTGGCTGATCGTCACCGTCCCCGCGCCCACGTTGGTCGCGGTGACATAGACCTCGCGCCCGACCCCGGTTCCAATGACCAGCGACCCGACCTTGATGTTCGCCACATTCGCCACATTGGTCAGCGTGGTGTTGGTCGCAGCCGAATAGGTCGCGACCGAAGTCACGTCCTCGCTCGTCCAACCCGGCCCCGCCACCGCGTTCAGCGATCCGTTCCGCACCACCCGGCGGCTGGAAAAGCTGCTGATCCCGGCCAGCGCTGCCACGTCGATCGGCTCGGGAATGTCGACCCGGCGGCCCGACAGGTCCAGCGTCACATAGTCGGTGAAGAAGAACAGCGCCTGCAACGCCCGCTTGAACCCCTCCAGTTCCGACCCGAAGGCCTGGCCGTAGGTGTCGAGGTCATAGTTCCGCGTCAACACCAGCCGACGGTTCGTCGGCATCGACAGCGTGCCCTCGAACCGGATGCGGCTGTTGATCGTGATGTCGCTGGTCAGCCGGAACACCCCCGACGGCACCAGGATCTCGCGCCCCTGCGCGGCGGCATCGGCGGCGAGAAAGGCCGCCGCGTCATTCGTCGTGCCATTGCCCAAGGCGCCATAGTCGCGCACGTCGACCCAGTCCATCAGCTTGCGGATGAAGATCTCGGTCACGTCCTCGACCTCGATATCGTCGATCCGCACCACGCCGCCATTCGCCCCGGTCAGGTCCAGCCCGACATGGGCATAAACCGCCTGCAAGTTCCACGGCAGGTCCACCCCCGTCCGGCTCGCGGGCGAAATGATCGCGCTCACCGTCACCACCTGGCCGTAAGACGTCAGCGCGACCGCAGGCCCCGTCTGCGGCAGCCCCGCCACGTTCGCGCCAGTCACATCCCCCGCCCAGGCCGCGATCCGCACCGAGGGCAGGTTGCCCGACACCGCCTTCACCCGCGCCGTCACCCGCAGGTACAGGCCGGGCTGAATCGGCGTCTGCGCGAAGCTCCGCAGCTTCTGCGTCACCTCGGTCTTTTGCAATTCCAGACAGCCCGCAAAATCCTGGTCATTCGTCACCAGCGCCGCATTCGGCTGGCCCTGATACGACCCCGACCCCGGCACCCCGTCCTCGCGCGACCAGAGGTTCAGGCCTGCCGAGAACGGCGGCGGCATCAGGACCAGCCCGTCAGAGATAGCCTTGTTCATCTTCGATTACCCTCGCTTCGCGCCACTGCCGCGCGCAATGCACCGGGTTGCCCCGACAAACCGCGCCGCCATCGGGCAAAGGGGGTAGCAAGGAAGGCTTAACCGGGGCTC
>JAFLCY010000112.1 GCA_017303485.1 Rhodobacterales bacterium | reverse complement strand
CTGGGCGATGCCGGGCGGCGCACGGCGGAAGGGCGCGAGCGGCTGGCGGCGCTGGCCGACCGGCTGGAGGCCGCGCCCCGGCAGCGGCTCCGGAGTTTGACCGACCGGCTGGAGGCGCTGGACCGGACGCGCACGACGCTTGGCTACCATGAGACGCTGAAGCGGGGCTATGCGGTTGTCCGGGGGGACGGGGCGGTCGTGACCTCGAAGGCGGGGGCGGAACGGGCGCTGGCGCTGGAGATCGAGTTTGCCGATGGCCGCCTTGCGCTGGGCGCCCGGTCGGGGAAGCGCGTGAAGGGCGATGGCGAAAGCGGGCAGGGCAGCCTGTTCTGACGGCATATCCATGCGGTTCGGCGCCTTGTTGTCACGTCAAATCAACGGGTCAAAGGCGGGTGTCGGCACAGGCTTAAGACCGCCTGTCGCGTATTGTCGTGGTGAGCGACTGGCCTCTTGTGGCCGGAGATCGCCACCGTCCCACAACGGGCATTGTCGGTTGCTCGGAGGGTCAGACGCCGAAGTAACCCTCGCAGGTCACAACCTCATCTGCGGGGTAGAGCATGATCGGCTCGGTTCCCCGGTCGCCGTCGAACCAGGCCATCAGCCAGTCACCGCGGTCGTGGTAGGTCCAGCAAAAGGGCAGGTCGACCCCTTGGTAATCGAAGCAGATCAGGTCGCCCTGTGCGCGCCAGGTGCCTTCGAGGCATTGCCCGGGGTCGCGCCAGATTGCGCGGCGTCCGGGAAGGAAGGTTTCCACCCCGTAGCGTCCTGTCCGGTTGTGGGTGTCCATCGTGCGGCCCTCGACGAAGCGTTCGAACGCCTCGGGCGTCATCGGCGGGTCGCCTTCCGACAGGGCCGGGCCGGGAAAGAGCAGCAAGGCGAGCGCCAGCGCGCGCATCAGACGCCCACCTCGGGGCCGAAGCAGGCGAGGGGTTCGGTGGTTTCCTCGACCAGAACCGGCGCGTCCCCCGGTGCCCCGGGCATATAGCGGGCAATGAGTCCGGGGTCGGAGCGGGTGATCGTCCAGCAATCCGGCGCCGGGTCGTCCTCGTATTGAAAGCAGATCATCGGGCCGTCCTGATACCAGTGGCCGGTCTTGCAATCGTCGCCAAGCACCGTCCAGCGCACCTTGCGGCCCGGCAGATACTGCTCGACCCCGTAGACCGTGCCAAACTCGGCCCAGGTCATCGTGCGGCCAAGGGTGAGGGCGTCGAATTCCCCGGCGGTGAGTGGAGTTTCCGCGCCGGCGGGAAGGGTGGTGGCAAGGACGGTCAGCAGGACACGCAGCATCAGACCCCGACCTCCGGTCCGGGGCAGGCGAGGGGCGCAGCTGCCGGGGTGACGCTCTGGGCAGGGTCCTCCGCCGCCGCGGCAAGCGGCTTGGCGAAGACGGCATCGCCCTCGCGCCAGAAGGTCCAGCAATGCAACCCGTCACGGGCCGGGTAGACGAAGCAGACCGCCTCGCCCTCGGCATGCCAGCTGCCGTCCAGGCAGGGGCCGCCGGTATCGGCGTCGATCACGCGGCGGCCAGGGAAATAGGCCTCGCTGCCATAGACCCGGCCATCGACCGAATAGTCGAGCGTCTTGCCGGTCGACCAGGCGTCGAATTCATCGGGCGTCATCAGGGTCTGGCCCATTGCCGCCGGAGCCGTGAGAAGCAGGAGAATGAAGGCGACGCGCATCTCAGACCCCGATGTCGGGGCCGGGACAGGGCAGGCCCTGGTCGCTGGCGTCGACTTCGTGCAATTCCTCACCCGGCAGGCCGCCGGTCGACAGGGCGACCAGCGCGCCGTCCTTCAGCCAGAAGGTCCAGCAAGCCGGTGTGGGGTCGTCCTCGTAGACAAAGCAGATGGCGTCACCCTGCGGATACCAGCTGCCATAGAGGCATTGGTTGGGCGCGGTACTCCAGCGGACCTTGCGACCGGGGAGATATTCCTCGATCCCGAAGACATAGTCGAACTGCCGGTAAGTCAGCGTCTTGCCGGTGACATGGGATTCGAAGGTCTCGGGCGTGACGGGAGTATCGGCCAGTACCGGACTGGCGGCGAGCGCGAGAAGGAGGGCCGCGCGCTGCATCAGACGCCGACATCGGGCCCGGCGCAGGGCAGCGGGCCGCCGTCGCGCGAGGATTCCAGGATCTCCCAGCCGCCGCCTTCGCCCATGTAGCGGCCGCGGATCTTGCCGTCCTCCAGGAAGTACTGCCAGCAGGCCGGGGTAGGGTCGTTTTCATAGTCGAAGCAGATCTGGTCCTGCTTCTGATACCAGATTCCGTAGATGCAGAGATCGCCCTCGAAGGCCCAGCGGACGCGGCGGCCGTCCAGGTATTCCTCGGTGCCGAACAGGCCGTTGCCGTAGTCATAAGTGATGGTGCTGCCGGTGGTGGCGGCGTCGAAGCCGCTGGCGTCCAGCGGGGTTTCGCTCAGTGCCGGGGTGGCGCTGAACAGCAGGGAGAGAATGACAACACGCATACAGGACTCCGTTCGACTTGCGGCCAGACTGCCAGAGCCTGCGCGGCTTGGCCAGTCAAGCCGATGTGTCCTGGGGTCGGGTTTCCCGCCAGCGGATCAGGTGGGGCGCGATGGCGCGGCGCCAGAGCCGGGGGGACAGCGCCATGGCGCAGGCCAGCGGCAGGGGCCAGGGCAGTCGGGGGGCGAGATCTGTCTCGGGCAGGCTAAGCCCGGGAAACGGGCGCGCGGGATGGACGTGGTGGTCGGAGTGGCGGGGCGCGTTCAGCATCATCGCCGAGCTGAACCAGTGCGCGGTGTTCCAGCTGTGGGCGGGGCCGACGGGTTCCAGCCTGCCGTCGGCCAGACGGGCGCGGAGGAGACCATAGTGCTGGACGTAATCCGACAGGAGGATCTGGCTCTGGGCATGGAGGGCAAGACCGAGCCATGCCAAAAGCCCGGACCAGCCGGCGATCAGCGCGGCAAGAAGAAGGGCCGCGAGACTGCCGGCAAGATAGAACAAATAGGGATGGGTGCCGGGGCGACCGCCCCCCTTTCGCAGGTCGGATTCGGCCCTTAGGCCAGTGCGGAAGCTGCCGATCCAGGCACGGGGGGCGAAACGGTAGAAGCTCTCGCCCGATCTGGCCGTGTTCGGGTCATCGGCGCTGGCGACCTGCCGGTGGTGGACAAGGCGGTGCGCACTGGCGTGCTGGCCGAAGAGGATCGCGGTGTAATAGGCCGCGCCGAGGCGGAAGAGGCTGCGGCGGGAGCGGTGGATCAATTCATGTGCGGCGGGATGTCCGACCTGGCCCAGCCAGAAGCCGGTGGCGAAGAAGGTGAGTATGCGTTCGCCGGTGGTCAGGCCGGAGGGGCCGGCGATGGCCCAGGTGGCGGCGGGCAGGAGGATGAGGGTCGCGATACCAAGCGTGGCAAGCAAGAGATCGGCGCCGGGGAACTCGGCGGCCTCGGACTGGCCGGGGACCAGGGGGATGAGTTGGTCGAGGAGGATGGTTAGGAGCGCCATGTAGAGGAAGGCGGCCCAGAGCCAGAGGCCGCCAAAGGCCAGCCCGAGCCCAAGGAGCGCCAGTGGCAGAAGTGACGCCACGGCAAAGGCGGCAATGGGAAGCGGGCGGCGGGGTTCGGCTTGCATCGCGGATCGGTCCGGGTCATCGCTGGGTTCGGGGCTGCGGTCGGGCCGCAAGGGCCGCATGGAGGCAAGCTTGGGCGAATTCATGGCGCTTGCAACTGCCATTCTGTCGCTGGCGGCGGCGGCAGGCTATGGATTGCGCTTTGCCGCAGCCGAGGAGAAGGGCTGGACCGGAATTGCGCTCAAGACCGCGTCGACCGGGCTGATAGCGGTTTTGTTGGCGACGATGCCGGGGGCAGGGTGGTTCTGGCTGGTGCCACTTGGTCTGGCGCTGGGCGCGCTGGGCGATCTGTGCCTGGCGCTGAAGGGCGAGCGGTATTTCCTTGCAGGCGTCGGGGCTTTCGGATTGGGGCATCTGGCCTATGCGGGCGGGTTCCTGCTGCGGTCGGGCGATCTGGGGTTTGACGGGCTGTCCTTTGCCGAGGGCGTGGCGCTCGCCGGGCTCCTCGGGCTTCTCGTCTCGACCGAGGTCTGGCTGGCGCCGCGGACCGGCAATCTGCGCGGACCGGTGCGGGGCTATGTCGGGCTGATCGCGCTGATGGGGGTGGCGGCGATCCTGCTCCCCTCGGCACCGGGGCAGGGCGTGCTGCGCTTGGGCGCGGCGCTGTTCATCCTGTCCGACCTGATGCTGTCGGTGCAGATGTTCGTCACCCGCGACCCCGGTTTGCGCCGGACGCTTTCGCTTGCGCTCTGGCCAGCCTATTGGGGAGGGCAGGCGTTGATCGCCTGGGGCGCGCTGATGTTCTGGGGGCTGGCTGCGGGCTGACGGCCTTCCCATGGGGGGGCAAAGCGACTAGGTGAGGGGAAACCAGTCCGAAGGTACCTTGCCATGTCGTTCTTCAAGAAGCTCAAGGACCGGCTGTTCCGGTCGTCCGACAAGATCGGCGAGGGGCTGGAGGCACTGGTGGCCGAGGGGGCGGAGGAGACCGGCGCCCCGGTCGGGGCAGAGCCGCCGGTCAACGAGTCCGCGCCCGAGCCTGTGGCGGCGGTCGAACCGGAGCCAGAGGCGGTGGCCAACCCGGAGCCCGTGGCCGAAAAGCCTGCTCCCGCGCCGAAACCGGCCAGGGAGCCGGAGCCTGCGGCGGAGAAGCCGGGGCTGTTCGGACGGCTGCTGGGCCGCAGCGAGGAGCCGCGCCGCGTGCTGGACGATGCCATGCTGGAAAGCCTGGAGGAACTCTTGATCCAGGCCGACATGGGGGTGGACACGGCGGTCCGGGTGACGGCGAACATCGCCGAAGGGCGCTTTGGCCGCAGGGTTTCCACCAGCGAGCTGCGCGGGGCGCTGGCGGCGGAAGTGGCAAGGATCATGGAGCCGGTGGCGCGGCCGATGCCGCTTTATCCGCAAAAGCCGCAGGTCGTTCTGGTGGTGGGGGTCAACGGCTCGGGCAAGACCACGACGATCGGTAAGCTCGCATCTCAGTTCAAGGCGGCGGGCAAGTCGGTGGTGATCGCCGCGGGCGACACGTTCCGGGCGGCGGCGGTAGAGCAGCTGCAAATCTGGGGCAAGCGGGCCGGGGTGCCGGTGCTGACTGCGCCCGAGGGCTCGGACCCGGCCTCGCTGGCCTTTGACGCGCTGACGAAAGCGCGGGCGGAGGGCGCCGACCTTTTGATGATCGACACCGCAGGGCGGTTGCAGAACCGGCAGGACCTGATGGAAGAACTGGCAAAGATCGTGCGGGTGATCCGCAAGGTCGATGCCACCGCGCCGCACAATACTCTGTTGGTGCTGGATGCGACCACCGGGCAGAACGCGGTGACCCAGGTCGACATCTTCCGCAAGATCGCCGATGTCTCGGGCCTTGTCATGACCAAGCTGGACGGCACGGCCAAGGGCGGCGTGCTGGTGGCGCTGGCCGACAAGTTCGGTCTGCCGATCCACGCCATCGGCGTCGGCGAGCAGATCGACGACCTGGCCCCCTTCGATCCCGAAGAGTTCGCCAATGCGCTGGTCGGGGCGGACGGATGATCCGGGCGGGCGCTCTGACCCTCTTGCTGGCGGGGCCGGCGGCGGCGGATGATCTGTGCCCGGCGGCATGGGAAAGGGTCGCGACGACCCTGTCCGCGTTCGGTGCAGCACACGGCACGGTGAGGCAGGAGGGTGACTGGTGTCTCGTTCAGGGCATGGTCCTTGACCTCGAGGGACAGTACCTGCCGGATTGGCACATGGACCGGCTGCGGTTTCGGGGATCGGCCGTAAAGTGGGTGGTAGACGGATCCAGCGCGCCGGAGGGGCTGGAAATCGCGGTCGAGGGTCTGCGGCTGGTGGTGCAGACCGGCAATGCGCAGTTCGACTGGCTCTATGCGGCGCAGGCACGCGCCAACATGATCGACGCAAAGGCTTCCCTGACCTGGGATGCGAAGACCAGAGTGTTGCGGCTGGAGGGTCTGAGCATCGACTTTCCGGGTGACAACCAGGTGGACCTGTCGGCGGCGCTGACCGGGGTGGACCTGTCCTCGACCGGGGCAGTGCAGATGTCGACCACCAGCTTCGCGCTGACCGAAGCGGACCTGAAGGTCACGACGCATGGGCTGTTCGAGGGCTACCTGCTGATGCCACTGGGCTCGGCGTTTCTGCCCCATGAAGGCGACATGGCGGCGGCGGTTGATTCGATCCGGACGGAACTGATCTCTGCGGTGGTCGCCTTGCCGCCGTCCAGCTTTTCGGACGCCAGCAAGGATGCGCTTCTTGCGCTGATCATGCAGTTGCCCAACCCGTCGGGCGAAGTGACCATGTCGCTGCGCGCCGCGCCGGGGATCGGGCCTGCGCGGCTGGCGGGATATGCGCTCGTCGGTGTACCGCAATCGGTGGCTGACTTTGAGCCGCTGTTTCAGGGGGTGACGGTTGATGTGGGCTGGAACCATACGGATGCGCCTTAGGCTTGCTGCGGCCCTGCTGGCCGCTCTGGCGGGTTTCGCGCAGGCCGAGCCCTCCGCGCTCGGATGTGCGGAATTGGGAGAGGTGCTGACAGACCTGACCGGCTACACCCTTGCACTGCCGCCCGCGCCGAACGTGGAGGGTTGGTGTATCGCCGACAGCGCGGTACTGCGGGCCGAAGGTCGCCCCCGGATCACCGTGGAGCGCCTGCATCTTGCCGGGCAGGCGGTCGATGGCGTGCCCGAGAGCCTGTCGCTTGTCCTTGGCGGGATGCGGGTGGTGCCGGAGCTGAGCGACAGGTCGATGGACCCGCGCCTGGCGTCGATGCTCCGGCTACAGACCGTGGACGCCATGATGCTCAAGCTGCGGCGCAGTCCCGGGGCCGAGGGCGTGCAGCTGGAAGATGGCGTGATCGTGCTGTCGGGTGGCACAGAACTGAGCTTTGAAGCGTCGTTCCTGGGCGGCGGCTTTTCGGCCCGTGAGATGATCCCGGCGGCCCTGACGTCGCTGCACCTCGACTGGCGCAACGACGGGCGGCTGTTGCGACCGGTGATGGAGGTTGCGGGGGAAAGGCTGGTCGAGGGCGCAACCGGCAGCGCGGCGGTGGATGCAACGCGGCGGGAAATGCTGGCGCTGGTGGCCAATCTTCCTGACTCTGCGATGGAGGGGGATGCGGCGAACGAGCTTCGGAAGGCGGTCGAGGCCCTGCCGCAGGGCCATGGGCGGTTGAAACTGGAATTCGTCTCGAAGGCCGGGATCGGTCTGGCGCGTCTGGCGCTTGCGGCTGTGTCTGACGCGCCGACAGGGCCCGATGCGCTCGGCCGGCTCTTCGCGGATGGTCGCCTGACCGTGGACTGGCAGCCCGGGCTCGCCCCATGAGCGACTTGCTGCGGTCTGTCGAAGGGATGCCCGCCGGGCATGACGCGGACCCGGTGCCGCGCAAGACCTCGACCGCATTTGCCGCCTTGATCGGCGGGCCGGTTCTGGGCGAGAAGGTGGGGCCCGCGCGGGCGGGGCTGGTGGCACTGATCGCCATCGGCGCGGGGATGATGGAATGGACAAGGTGAAAGCGATGGCCGGGCGGAAGATCAATCCGATTCTGAAACAGGTGCTGGAGCTGGGGCCGACCGTGGTCTTCTTCCTGATCTACATGCGGATCAAGGACCAGAGCTTCACCTTCGGGGCGACGGAGTATTCTGGCTTCATTGTGGCGGCGCTGATCCTGGTTCCGTTGCTTCTGGTTGCAACGCTCGCCTTGTGGTTGTTGGCGGGTGCGGTCAGCCGGATGCAGATTTTCGTCGGCGTGATGGTTGTCTTCTTTGGCGGGCTGACCGCCTGGTTCAACGATGCAACCTTCTTCAAGATGAAGACAACCTTCGTCTACGGCACATTCGCGGTGATCCTGGGGGCCGGGCTGGCGCGCGGAAAAAGCCTGCTTCAATGGGTGATGGCGGAAGTTTTGCCCATGAAGCCAGAGGGTTGGATGATCCTGACCCGCAGGCTGGTGCTGATGTTCGCTGCGCTCGCGGTGGCCAATGAGATCATCTGGCGCACGCAGTCGGAGGAAACCTGGGTCATTCTGGAGACCTTTGCGATGCCCGCCGCGCTGTTTGTTTTCCTGATGGTGAACTTTATGTCCCTTCAGCGCTATTTTCTGGAAGAGTCGGGCGACGAGTCCTGACAACTGCACAGGAATGCCCCGCTTGGGGCCGGGTTCTGCCCCAGACCTGCCTTGATGCATGTCTAGACCAGATGGTGAGCTTGAGGGAGTTCACCGATGCACCGCACACCGTTCGATCTTCTCCGCCTGTTCCTGAGCCTGTTTCAGGACATGCCGCCCCTGTCGCGCGCGCTGTACCTGCCCGGAGCGGTGCTTCTGCTCAGCTATCCGGTCCTTTCGGTGGCCCTTGGGTCGGAAAACGGCGGTCAGGCTTTCGCGACGGCCTTCCTTCTGGCCCTGGCGGTGCGGATCGGCATGGGGTTCGAGGGCATGGTGCGGCGGATGCTGACGCGCTATTCGGCGCTGCAGGCGACAACTTTCGCGCTGCTCCTTGCCGGCGGGCCGCTTTTGG
Organism: Rhodobacterales bacterium; assembly: GCA_017303485.1. GTDB lineage: Bacteria > Pseudomonadota > Alphaproteobacteria > Rhodobacterales > Rhodobacteraceae > Tabrizicola. The sequence goes on along the minus strand of JAFLCY010000112.1, from coordinate 4,520 downwards.
TCATAGCGCTGGTCGATGACCCGCTCTGGTGCCAGCGCATGCAGAGCCTGTTCTATGTCGTCATTGGCGGCGTCTTCCTGCAAGACATCCTGCACGGTCGCGCGACGACGGCGGCAAGCTTCTGGCCCGACGAGGAAATGCGCGAGCATCTGCCGAATCTGACCCGGATGATGGTCGTGTACAACTTCGGCTTCCTGCTGCTGAACGAAACCATGATCCGCGTGGTCGACCCCTCGCACTGGCTGTTGTTCTGGGCTGTCCTGCCGATCATCGGCCACACGGTCCTGCGGGCCATGGTGCTGACGGTGATCAACTTGGATGCCGGCCACGAGGCCTGATCAGTCTGCCAAATCTTCAAGATGACCCGGTGGGCGCCCCGATAACGGGCGCCCTTTCAGTTTGACATCACGCAGGCGGCCTTCTTGACGTCGATGCACCGCCTCAGCGCCGTCAGCACACCCGCCGGGGCGTTCGACAAGGGCAGGAAACCCAGCTCCGACAGCTTGCGGGCATAGGTCTTCGACAGCGTGGCATCGAGGTTGAGCGCCGCCTCGTAATTGGCATAGGCGTCTTCCATCCGACCGAGTGCCGCGTCGATGCGGGCCAGCGTGTCGTGGTAGGTTGCCTCCATCCGCTGACCATCGGGGTTTTGACGCAGGGTCTGGGTGACGCGGTCGGCCTCTTCGGCCTTGCCGTCGGCCAGAAGGGCGGCACCTTGCACGTTCACGGCGGCAAGGTTCTGCGGATAGCGCTTGAGAAGCGCCTCCGCCTCGGCCGCGACAGTGGCCGGGGGAGCATACTCGCCAAGCGCCAGCAGGCGGCGGGCGAGGATGTCTTCCTCGATCGCGGGGTTCGGGTCGGCGACCACATCGGGGCGCAGCGCCTCGTCCGCGACGGCGACCAGGTCTTCGTTGCGGCCAAGCGCGGCCAGCGCGGCCAGCTTGTTGCGATAGGCGTTCTGGTAGCCCGGGCTGAGCGAGATCGCGGTGTCGAAGTAGGACAGCGCCTGTTCCGCCTGGCCAAGGTCGATCAGGCATCGGCCCTTGATCTCGTTGGCATAGGCATATTGCGGGTCGATGCGAAGGGCATTGTCGGCATCGTCCGAACAGCGTTGGCCGTTGTTGAACTGCCACCAGGTTTCCGCCCGGTTCGCCCAGGCGTCGATATAGTCCTCGACCGCCAGCGCGGCAGAATAATGCGCCAATGCCCCGGCAGTATCGCCCTGATCGTAGCGGACATTGCCAAGCTCGACCCAGACCCACGCGTTTTCGGGCGTGAATCCCAGGGCCCGTTGCAGGGTAGAGGCAGCTTCGTCGAACTGGCCGAGCATCCGCTGCGCCTCGCCCTTCAGTGACAGGGCCTGGGCGGCGGCTTCGGAGGTTTCCGCCGCTTCGAAGGCCTGGTCGCAGAGGGCGACGCGAGCCTCGTAATCCTGGCCACGGTCGTCGCAGGTCTGGGCTTGGGCAGCGGCAGGGATCAGGGCGGCAAGGACGAAAAGGAAGGGGCGCATGGGGGCCTGTACGGCTGGTTTCCGGTGAAGCGTCCGCCACTTGCCGGGGAAAATCAAGGACATTGGCGGCACGGCATTGACCGGGCCGGGGCGGGGGCGTATGAGAGCCGTCGTGGCGATTTGTTACCGGATTGCGGGCCACGTTAAACAAGCCGCTAAAGAGGTGAAGGGCATCAGCCCCGGCACCTTTGGATTTGGGCCGGGGTTTTTTATTGGCCGCAGGGCCGCTCTGGGGAAGACAGGCGATGTCGAAGGATTGGAAGACCCGCACGCAACTGGTGCATGAAGGCACCCGCCGCAGCCAGTATGGCGAGATGGCCGAGGCGATCTTCCTGACGCAGGGCTTCGTCTACCCCACGGCTGAGGCTGCCGAGGCGCGTTTCGTCAAGGCGGGCGAGGACGAGTTCATCTATGCCCGCTACGGCAACCCGACCACCCGGATGTTCGAGGAGCGGATCGCCGCGCTGGAAGGGACCGAGGACGCCTTCGCTACCGCCAGCGGCATGGCGGCGGTCAGCGGGGCGCTGATGTCCTGCCTGCGGGCGGGGGATCATGTGGTCAGTGCCCGGGCGCTGTTCGGCTCCTGTCTCTACGTGCTGGAAGAGGTGCTGCAACGCTTTGGCGTGAAGGTGACCTTCGTTGACGGGGCGGACCTCGACCAGTGGCGCAAGGCCGTGGTGCCGGGAACCAAGGCGGTGTTCTTCGAATCGATGTCGAACCCGACGCTGGAACTGGTTGACATCAAAGGCGTCAGCGAGATCGCGCACAAGGCGGGGGCGATCGTCATCTGCGACAACGTCTTTGCGACGCCGATCTTCTCGCGTGCGGTCGAACAGGGGGCGGATGTGGTGGTCTATTCCACCACGAAGCATGTCGACGGACAGGGCCGGGCGCTGGGGGGTGTCGTCTGCGGCACGACAGAGTTCATCCGCAAGGTGCTGGAACCCTACATGAAGCACACCGGCGGTTCGATGAGCCCCTTCACCGCCTGGATGCACCTGAACGGCATGGCGACGCTGGACCTGCGCTGCCGGGCGATGGCCGATGCCGCGCTTTCGGTTGCCAAGGCGCTGTCGGCCCATGCGAAAGTGTCGAAGGTCATCTATCCGGGGCTGGAAAGCCACCCCCAGCACGCCCTGGCCATGGCGCAGATGGGGTCGGGCGGAACGCTGGTGACTTTCGAGATCGCAGGCGGCAAGGAGGCGGCGTTCCGTTTCATGAACGCGCTGGAGATCGCGAAGATTTCCAACAACCTCGGCGATGCCAAGACCATCGCGACCCATCCGGCGACGACGACGCACCAGCGCCTGCCGCAGGACCAGAAGGACAGCCTCGGGATCACCCCCGGCCTGATCCGTCTTTCCTTGGGGCTGGAAGACGCGGACGACCTCATCGACGACCTGACCCGGGCGCTTTCGGTCGCGTGACCGTCGTAATCGGTGCTTGCTTTGGGCGGCGGAATGCCTATGTGATGGAGACCTGCCCCGGACCAGGGTGATCCGGCGGCGGGACTCTCTCGTAGAATACTCCGGAAATTGACGGCGGCCATTGGCTTTGCCTGAACCGAAAGGACCAGCCCGATGAATATCCATACCCCCGAGATCGACCGGCTTCCCACGCGCGAAGAGGCCGAGGCCGCGCTTGCCGTGCTGCGGCAATGGGCGGGCAAGTCCTCGGATGAAGAGATTTCGCGGCTGGATTCCGCCGTTGGCTGGCTGGTGCCCGGACAGGGCCAACCGGCGCTGAGCCGGGTCTACCCCGAGGCATTCCGGGTCGATGAGGCCTACCGGGCCGCGATGCCCGACCTGCAGAACGGGCCATCCAGCCTGATCCGCGGAGCGAAGGCGCGCATCCAGCATGTCGGCATTTCCAACTTCCGCCTGCCGATCCGCTATGCCACGCGCGACGGTGCCCCTCTGGTGCTGGAAACCAGCGTCACCGGCACGGTGAGTCTCGAAGCCGAGAAGAAGGGCATCAACATGAGCCGCATCATGCGGTCGTTCTATGCCCATTCCGGGAAGGAGTTTTCCTTCGGCGTGATCGAGGCGGCGCTGGACGATTACAAGGCGGACCTTGGGGCCTTCGACGCGCGGATCCAGATGCGGCTGTCCTTCCCGATGCAGCAGCAATCGCTGCGCTCCGGCCTTACCGGCTGGCAGTACTACGATATCGCGCTGGAACTGGTGGAGACCGCCGGGCTGCGCAAGCGGATCCTGCATTTGGACTATGTCTATTCCTCGACCTGCCCCTGCAGCCTGGAACTCAGCGAACATGCCCGCCGCGCGCGGGGACAACTGGCGACGCCGCATTCGCAGCGCTCGGTCGCGCGCATCTCGGTCGAGGTGAAGGATGGCCGCTGCCTGTGGTTCGAAGACCTGATCGACCTGGCCCGCGCCGCCGTGCCGACCGAGACGCAGGTCATGGTCAAGCGCGAGGATGAGCAGGCTTTCGCCGAACTGAACGCCGCCCATCCGATCTTTGTCGAGGATGCCGCCCGCAGCTTCAGCGCCGCCCTGCGCGGCGATGACCGGGTGGGCGATTTCCGCATCGTGGCCAGTCATCAGGAAAGCCTGCACAGCCATGATGCCGTGTCGGTGCTGACCGAGGGTCCGACCTTCGCCGCCGAAAGCCTGGACCCGAGGCTTGTTGCCAGCCTCTACCACGTCGGCTGAACCGGGGGGCGGGGGCGAAGGCGGCCGTTTGCCTTTGCCTTTGCAGAGGCTCCGGGGGCGCGGCGGCTGGCCCTCGCACGGCCGTTGGCGCTTGCGCCTTCGTTTGACGGATGGCGGCTCAGGCCCTATCCCTGCCTCATGATCGACTTCCGCCCCATCGTCTATGTCCTCGGTCGCGTGCTGATCGTGCTTGCGATCCTGATGCTGGCCCCCGCCGTCGTGGACTGGCGGGCAGGCGAGGCCAATGCCTTCGACTTCCTGGAATCCGCGATCCTGACCGGGGTTGCGGGCCTGTCCCTGTCGCTGGCCACATCGAACGCGCTGACGGGCGGGCTGGA
>JAFLCY010000111.1 GCA_017303485.1 Rhodobacterales bacterium | reverse complement strand
CGCCGCCGACCACGATATCGACCTCGCCGGTCGCCAGCGCGGTCTGGGCCGAAACCACGTCGGACACCTGCTTCGAAGCCTTGCGCAGCGCCATCAGCGGCTCTTTCAGTGCAGGAAGGGTCTCGGCGGTGATGTCGGCGGTGTTGATCCCCTGACCCAGCGCCACCAGCCCGAGGACCGGCAGGTAGTAGTCATAGATCCCGATCCGCCCGTCATACTTGCCGCCGGTCAGCGCGGCCATGTCCTCCATGTCCGCCGGGTCGACCTTGGTCTTGTCGTAGGAGATGGTGTTGTAGCCGAACTTCTCGGTCACGGCATAGGTCTTGCCGTCCACGGTGTTGTTGTCGGCCATCACCAGTTCGGGGAAGAAATCCGCCGTCGCGAGCTTGTCGGCGGGCAGTTCGGCCAGACGCCCGGCCTCGACCGCGCGCTTCACGTCGACCGCGTCGATCACCAGCACGTCCCAGTCGCCCGGCTGCGACTGGTCGAGGATCGCCAGACCCGCCGCCGTGCCTTCGTATTCCTTCAGGTTCACCTTGACGCCGAACTTCTCTTCGAAGGGCTGGATCAGCGCCGGGTCGGTGTGGTCGCACCAGACCAGAGCGTTCAACTCCTGCGCCAGACCGGGGGTGGCCGTCAGCAGAAGGGCAATGCAGGTGGCGGGAAGGCGGGCCATGAGAATCTCCATGTTGCGGGTGCCTCTGGTGGGCGCTTGAGAAAAAGATTGAGTTCGTTCATTTTTGAAGTCAACATCAAATTTGTGGAATTTCGGGGCCGCCATGGCAGGACTGCGCGAACGACAGAAGGCCAACCGGACCCGCCGCATCATCGAGGCCGCCTCGACCCTGTTCCGGGCACAGGGTTATGACGCAGTCAGGATCGAGGACATCGCCGCAGCGGCGGATGTGTCCACGGGAACCTGCTACAACTACTTCTCCACCAAGGGCGACATCCTGCTGGCCATCGTCTCGATGGAGGTGGAGGAGGTCATCGACGCCGGTCGCGCCGTGGTGGCCGACCCGCCCAGCGATATCGCCGATGCATTGGACCGGCTGGTCTGCATCTACTACGACCACTCGCTGCTTTACCTCACGAAAGAGCTGTGGCGCCGCGCCGTGGCCCTGTCGGTCGAAGCGCCGGAGACACCCTTCTCCCAACGTTATCTTGCGCTTGACGCCCGGTTGACGGCGCAGGTGGCTGATCTGGTCACCGCCCTTCAGCAGCGCGGGTCGGCCCGGCGCGGCCTTGATGCCGAGGCGCTTGGCGGGATCATCTTCGCCCAGTTGAACCAGGCATTCATCGGTTTTGTCACGCAGGATGCGATGCCGCTTGCCCAGCTGCACCGGACCAGTCGCCGGGTCACCGACCAGCTGGCCCAGTTGATGGCCAGCCCCTGAAAGGGATGGACCTGCAAGCCACGGGGGGGCTTGCAGGTCCAGGCCGGTGCGAGGGGGTCGACACCAGCCAGTCAGCCCGCAACAGGGACATTGCGGGTTCAGTTGCGTGAAGGGTAGATGCCCTCCAACGCGATAATGTAATTTACGCAAAGACTTGGCTGCATGTTGTCATGCGGCTGGCCGCCTCCGGTCAAAGTGATGGACAACGGGTTCAGGCTGAGGGTTGCGCCTGCCTCGTCGGAAAAGATTTGCGACCGCGCGAGCATGCCGCCCTGCGCGCGATCCGAAGAACTGGGAACGTTGGCGACAACCAGATCATGGCTGTGCGGAGGAACCTGCGCAGGTCCAAGCGTGACGGTTTCCAGACCCATTGCATCGCCGGGGGAACGCGGCGAGAGGCCCGGACCGGAGCCTGGGTGGACAGGGACACGTCCGCGCAGGTCAGGTAGGTGAAAGGTCGTGATTCCGTCGCCGCCGTAGGTCGTGCCCAGAAGCGAAAAGAGCGCCGAATACTGTGCGATCTGCATCGGTTGACCGTTGCAGAAGGCCCAGCCCCGGGGTTCGAAATTGCCTCCGAACATTGTGATCGACCCTAGCAGGGGTTCCATCTTGTCAGCACCGTTTCATCTCGGCTCCCCAAGGGCGGGCAGGCCGATAACCCTACGTTAAGGTCGGACCGTTGCCGCTTCTGTGTCAAAACGCACGGTGCCTGGCGGACCCCGCCGCCGCGTCTGGCGGTGATTGCCGCAATGACTCCCTTCGATTGCCGCAGTTTTCGCATCAGCGCCATGATTGCGCCTAGCTTTGTTTCGAAAAAGGAAACCTAAGTGGCTACATATTGCCAAGGCAGCATGCGAAGTCTGCGAACTGGGGAGAAGAGGACATGGTCGACGGGCGCAAGAAAGTTGCGGTGATCGGGGGCGGCGTGGGTGCGATCACCGCGACCTACGCCATCACGACGATCCCGGACTGGGACAAGCACTACGACATCACGATCTACCAGCTCGGCTGGCGCTGCGGCGGCAAGGGTGCCTCGGGCCGCAACGCCGACCATCATGGCCGGATCGAGGAACACGGCCTGCACATCTGGGCGGGCTTTTACGAGAACGCCTTCCGGCTGATGCGCGACTGCTATGACACGCTCAACAAGACCGGGCTGCGGCCGGTCGATGCGCCGCTCGGTACGTTGGAGAAGGCGTTCAAGGGCCTTTCGCATTTCTTCCTGGCCGAGGACCTGCCCCAGCCCGACGGAAGCGTCAGCCTGCACCCCTGGCGGGTCGATTTCCAGCCGAATGCGAACACGCCCGGAACGGGTGGCGTTCTGCCCACGCCCTTCGCCTACTTCCAGATGCTCGTGCGCACGGTCACAGACATGCTTGACCGTGGCCTGGCCGGTCCCGTCCCGGCAGAAGGTGTCTACCGGCTGCCCGAGGGGTTTCATTCCGGATTTCAGCGGTTGGGACTGTCGGTGGTGGCAGCGTCGCCCTTTCACCATCTGCGTGCGCTGGCTGACCGGCTGTCCGACAATCCGCATGACCACACGACGCAAGCGACCCTGATGCTCGCCGCCCTGGCCGCGCAGGCGCAGGACTGGCACACCGCCCGAATGGCCAGTGCCGAAGCCGGCGACGAGGTTCGGCGCATCGGCTACATGATCAGCCTGTCCTGCGCCTTCTTCCGGGGCGCCATCGACTCTGGCCTCTTCCGCGCCGGATTCGATGCCATCGACAACTGGGAGATCAGCGCCTGGCTGCTGCACTACGGCGCAAGTCAGGAGGCGGTCTATTCCGCCGTGTTCCGGGGCTGCTACGACTATGTCTTCGGCTATCCCGGCGGCGTGACCGAAGACCGCGGCGTCGGCGCGGGCACGGCGATCCGGGGGCTGCTCAGGCTGGCCTTCACCTACAAGGGCGCCCTTTTCTACAAGATGCAGGCCGGGATGGGCGACACGATCTTCGGGCCCTATTACCAGGTCCTGAAATCGCGTGGGGTCAAGTTCCGCTTCTTCACCGCCGCCCGCGCGCTGCATCTGGGCGCCGACAAGCTTGGGATCGATGCCATCGACATGGTCGAACAGGCCGGGGTGATCTCCGGCGACTACCAGCCGCTTGTCGATGTGAAGGGCCTGCCCTGCTGGCCCTCGCAGCCCGACCTGAAGCAGCTGGTTCCGGGGTCCTACCCGCCCGGCATCGACTTTGAATGCGAGAAAGAGCCGCCGACCGGCCGCGCCTTCCGGCTGGAGCGCGGGCGCGATTTCGACCAGGTGATCCTCGGTGCCTCGCTCGGGTCGATCCCCTATCTGGCCGGGGACCTGATCGACGCCTCGCCGCGCTGGCGCGCGATGGTGCAGAACGTCGGCACGGTGGCCACCCACGCCGCGCAGTTCTGGCTGACCAGGACCGCAGAGGAGTTGGGCTGGAATGCCCTTGTCGCCCAGCACAACCCGGGTCCTCAGACCGGGCTGAAGACGGTGATCACCAGCTTTACCGAGCCGCTGGACACCTGGGCCGACATGACGGACCTGATCCCGCATGAGGACTGGCCCGAGGATGGCCCGACCCAGCTTGCCTATTTCTGCAGCCCGGCACACAACGCCGGCGTCGACCCCGGCCCCTTCGCCGACCGGGTGCGCGACTGGGCCGACCGCGACCTGACGCGGATGTGGCCGGGTGCGGCCAAGGGGGGCAAGTTCGACCTGTCGCTCCTTTGGGCCGAAAAGGGCCAGAGCCCCGAGGATGCTTTCCGGAACCAGTACTTCCGGCAGAATTTTTATGGCTCGGAACGCTATGTCCTGTCCGTCCCGAATTCGGTGCAATACCGCTTGCCGCCCGACAATTCCGGTTTCGAGAACCTGTTCCTCGCCGGGGACTGGACGCGCTGCGGTATCAATGCAGGCTGCGTCGAGGCGGCCACGATCTCGGGCCTTGTCGCCGCGCGGGGCCTCACCGGGCATCCGTTCGAGGTGGTGGGCGAAAGCGATCTTCTGCCCGACAATGGCCCCTCGGACAACTGCCAGCTTGCCAGCCCCTATGCCCAGACCGCGCCCTGGCCGCTGACAAGCTTCTTCGGCACCGGGGCGGTGGACGGCTGGTTCAGCTTCCATGCCGTCGATGCCACGGCACTTCAGGCGATCCTGCCCCCGGGCATGACGCTCGCCCCGCAGTCCTTCACGCCCGCGGGCACCCATCCGGTGACGATCCTGGCCAACCGGCAGATCGGGGTCCGCGCCTCGGCCCTGCCGCGCTTCCTTGGATTCCGCGACTACCTGGAAGCGATCATCTCGGTCGCCTGCGTTCAGGTCGAGGGTCAGCCGGGCCTGTTCAACTATCTGCCGAACCTTTACCTGTCCAACCGCGCGGCACAACTTTCCGGGGTCTGGTTCTATGGCTTCGACAAGCGGATGGGAAAGCTTGCAATGGGCGACACGGACTATTCCGTCGCCACCCCGGACGGAACGCCCGTCTGGTCGGCCCGCTACCAGGATCGCGGTTTCGCCCGGTCGTTGTTCGCCAGCCCCGAGGCTGCACGCGTCCAGACCCTGTGCGACCAGGTCATCGTGACCCAGGGCAAATTCAGCCGCTGGCAGTTCCAGAGTTTCGATTTCAGCCTGGGAACGGCCGAGATCACCCCGGTCGCGGCCGAGATCGACATCACCAACGCCACCCTGGCTGAACTTCCCGCCGGGCGGATGGTCGCGCGGCCGCTGGCCATGCCCGGAGAGGGCACGCCGCCCGCCCCCGGCCTGCCCGGCGCCTTCCGCATCCGCACAAGCTGGACACTGTCGAATCCATTGGACTCGCGGCGAATTGCCCAGTTAGAAGCGGCGCGGAGCAGGCTGCCGTAAAGGTAACGCTCGGGGGTCGGGGGACGGATGCCGAAAGGGGATATCGAGGGACTCGGGGGACGCAGGCAAGTCACTGCGGTCTTCCTCGACCTGGAGAATTTCAGCGCCATCGCCAGCGAGGCGGATGCCGAGGACCTGCAGTCCTGGCTGGACGACTACTACCACCAGACCCGCCTCCTGATCGAGGCCGCCGGGGGCGAGGTGACCGAATATCTGGGCGACGGCGTGGTGGCGATCTTCGGCCTGGCCCGGACCGAGGAACTGTCCGCCGACCGCGCGGTCGACGCCGCCTTGCGCGCGGTGCAGTCGATCCGCCTCAGCTACCAGAACCGCATTTCCGTCCGGCTGCGCGCCGGGGTGGCGACAGGCGAGGTCGTGGTCCGCACCGGGCAGGATGCCGACAGATTGCCGCGCCTGACCGGATCGGTCACCACGCTGGCCGAACGCATCCAGTCCGAGGCGACGCCCGGCAGCGTCGTCATCGCCGAGGAAACCCGCGCCCTCTGCCGTGGCCGGTTCGAGACCCGCGCCCTCGGTCCCCGCCGCCTGAAGGGCTTCGCCGAGGAGATGCCGCTGCACGAAGTGACCGGACGGCTGCCGTCCGGGGGCATCGACCAGCCGGAAACCTTTGTCGGTCGCGCGCGCGAGATGGCCCGCCTGATCGCCGCAGAGGGCCCGACCCTGATCATCGGCCAGGCGGGTGTCGGCAAGACCGCCTTCGTGGGTCATGTCGCCAGCCAGTTCGCCGCCAAATCCGTCTTCCAGGGCGACGCCATCGGCCATGGTTCCTCGTACCTGCCGTTCCGTGACTGGCTTCTGGATCGGATCGGCAACCCGAACCCCGACCACGCCACGCTGGCCGAGGCTTTCCCGACCCTTGCCACCCAGGACCGGCAGGCGCTTGCCCTCATCCTTGGCCTTCCCGAAGGCCAGGTGCTGATCGCCACCCTGTCCAGCCTTGCCCTGAAGGGCCTGATCGAGGCGGCGATCTGGCGCGCGATCCTGTCGCGTCAGAATCGCGGCCTTCTCCTGTTCGAGGACCTGCACTGGTTCGACGTCGCCAGCCTTGGGGTGATCAACGCGATCTTCGCCTCGCCTGAGGCGGCGCAGTTCCGCATCATCCTGACCAGCCGCGAGGATGCCAAGCTTGGCCGCCACCTGACCGGCGAGGGCCTGCTGACCCTGCCGCTCGACCCGCTGCCAGAGGAGGACGCCCGCGTTCTTCTGGACCGGCTGGCCCCGTCAACGCTTGACCTTGCGACCCGGGGCGAAGTGCTGCACCGGGCCGGGGGCGTGCCGCTGTTCCTGCACCAGCTTGCGCGGCGCGGCGCGGGCGCCACCACGCTGCCTGCCACGCTGATGGACCTTCTGGGTGAACGGATCGACAGCACGGGCGAGGCGAAGCCCGTCCTGCAACGCGCCGCAGCCCTGGGCCGCAGCTTCCGCGTCGAGATGCTGCAGGCGCTGGACGGCGAGGACCCGCTCCCGCACCTGCGCGCCGCCGCCCGCGTCGGAGTGCTGGTCGCAAGGCCCAACAACGCCTGGGAATTCGCCCACGCGCTCTTGGCGCAAGCCGCCTACCAGTCGATGCTCCGCCGCACCCGTGAGGGCCTGCACGCCCGCATCGCCGACATGCTGCAGGAAAAGTTCCCGCAGGTCCTGGGCCGCGAACCTGGCCTTCTGGCCGACCACCAGCACAAGGCGCGCCAGTTCCTGCCCGCCATCGTCAGCTACCTGCAGGCCAGCCAGAAGCTTCTCATGCAGGGCGCCTTCGTCGACGCGGAATCCATGGCTCGGGCCGCGCGTGGCCTCTGTGACGATCTGCCCGAGGCCCAGCGCCCGGAACTGGAGATTGCCGCCCATACGATGATCGGCTCGGTGCTGATGCAGGTGCAGGGCTTCACCGCCGAGCCGGTTCGCCGGGAATTCGACACCGTTCTCGACATCTCCAGTGCGCAGGCGGTGCTTGGGCCGAACACCGCGCCCGCGCTTCTGGGGGCGCATACCCATGCCATCATCTCTGCCCAGGCGACGCGGGCCAACCTGCTGGGCGACCTGATGGACCGGATGGCCGATGCGTCGGACTCCGGCGCCGAAGGGGTGGAGCTTCGGATCGTCGCCCTGGCCGCCCGCAACGGCACCCGCTTCTATGAAGGCCGCTTCGCCGAGCAACTGGACTGCATCGCCGCGATCAGGCCGCTCTACCGGCTGGACCGCCATGCCGGGATGATCGCCCGCTACGGCATGGACATGTTCGCCGCAGCACAGATGTTCGAGGGACCAAGCCGCGCGATCCAGGGTCAGTCCGACCGGGTTCTTGCCCTGGTGGAAGAGACCGACGCGCACCAGGCGGCGCTGTCGATCCCGGTGATGCAGCCCTATGCGCTGGTCTGGGGTTCGGTTCCCCTGTTTTACGCAGGCCATCTGGAACAGGCGCTTGACCGGCTTGACCGCGGGATCGCCGCTGCCGTGGCGCAGGGCGCGCTGTTCTGGCAGTTCATCGGCAAGACCTGGGCGCAGGTGATGAACCCCGACCTTGCCCGGACGGCAGAGGGTATTGCCACTTTCGGACAACTCGTCGACACGCTTCGTGCCATCGGTGCCAATGTCGGCGTGCCCTATTTCTCGGCCGTGCATTCCGCCCGCCTTCTGGCCGCGGGCCGGGCCGAGGAGGCGCATGTCATCTCGTCCCGTGCTTTGGCGGAGACCCAAGCCGAAGGGCTGCACTGCTGGTATCCCGAGATCCTGCGCCTGCATGCGGCGAACTGCCGGGCCATCGGGCACGATGCCGAGGCCCGCATCGCACTGGATCAGGCCGTCGAGGTGGCGACAGGGCAGGGCGCCGCGCTCTGGCTGGTGCGGTCGCTCCTGGACCGGAGCGCCGGTGGCGGTTCTGCCGAAGGTCTGGCAGAGGCAGTCCTGCGTTTCCCGACCGGCGCAGCCCTGCCCGAATTGGTTCAGGCGCGGTCGCGATTGGCGGCCCTGTGACGGTCGCAGCCCTTCTTGCGCATGACCTTCCGCTCTTCGACGGCCTCGCCCCCGACGATTTCGCCGGACTTGAAGTGCCCTTCACGGAACGCCGCCTTGCGCCGTGGGAAATCCTGTTCAACCAGAAGGACCAGAGCCGCGACGTGCATTTCCTGCTCTCCGGCACGCTGATCGCCCTCTACTGGACCGCCGACGGGCGCGAGGTGATCTTCACCCGCTTTGCCACCGGCGCCCATTTCGGAGAGCTTGCGGCGCTGGATGACGGCGACCGATCGCTGGCCGTGGTCGCCCGCAGCGAGGCCACGGTGCTGACCATCCCCTGCCAGACCTTCCGGACGCTTTTCGACCGTGTCCCGACCTTGCGCTGGCGGATTGCCGAAGGGCTGGTCGCCCGCATCCGGACCCTTACCGCCCGCAACCTGGAACTGACGACCTACAGCGTGGAACAGCGGGTTGCGTCCTACCTGTTCGGCCTGGCGGTCGACCGGGGCCAGCTTCGGGCCGGTGGAAGGATCGAGGATGCGCCCACCCATGCCGAGATCGCCGCCACCATCGGCTCGAACCGCGAAATGGTCAGCCGGGTGATGGGCGGCCTTGCGAAGCGTGGCGCGATCCGGACCGCGCGCAAGCGGATCGAGCTTCTGGACCCCAAGGTCCTGGCCGCCGAGTTCTAGGCATCCCTCGTCGTTCACTTCGTGTCCTCCTCGGGCGGCCACCCGGCGAGGAGGATACGAAGTGAACGACGAGCATTCAGCGTTCGGCTTGCCCCGCCACCTGCACCGCTGTCCCCCAGGTCTCGCATTTCCGCATCAGGTCGGCGGGCAGCGGCTGGTCGGTGAAGAGCGTGGTGATTTCCTCCAGCGAGGCCAGCCGGGCCGGGGCGGATCGGTCGAGCTTGGAATGGTCGCAGACCAGAAAGCACTTGCGCGACTGCTGGATGATCGCCTTCGACACCCGCACCTCCGCCAGGTCGAAGTCCAGGAGGTCGCCGTCCCGGTCCAGCGCGGAGACCCCGATCACCGCATAATCCACCTTGAACTGCTCGAAGAACTGGGTGGTCAGCTCGCCCACCAGCCCGCCATCCGTCCGCCGCAGGGCACCCCCCGCCACCACGATTTCGCAGCCGGGATTGGCCACCAGGATGTTCGCGACGTTCATGTTGTTGGTGATCACGGTGATGTTGCGATGACCCAGCATCTCGCGCGCCACCGCCTCGGTTGTGGTGCCGAGGTTCAGGATCAGGCTGCAATTGTCCGGGATCGCCGCCGCGCAGGCCCGGGCGATGGCGGCCTTCGCGCCTTCGTTCATCCGCCGCCGCGCCTCGTAGCCGATGTTCGTCACCCCGGTCCGCAGCACCGCCCCGCCATGTACCCGGTCCAGATGTCCCGCGTCGGCAAGGTCGGCGAGATCGCGGCGGATGGTCTGCAGCGTCACGTCGAATCGCAGCGCCAGATCCTCGACCACCACGCGCCCTTCGGCGCGGGCAAGCTCCAGAATCTCGGACTGCCGGAAGTTGAGAGCCACGTTCCTTTCCCTTCGAAAGCCGCGTTCGACTGTTCTGCCACGCCGATTCCCGGCTGTCAGTGGATTTCTTCTGTGCTTTTCTGTTTCGTTTTCTTCGAGATTGGAAATCCGATGCTGCATTTGCACGGATGACGTTAAGTAAATGCGCGATGATGTTCGTTTTTACAAAAAGCGCGCGGAAACGAAAATTTTTGGTTGACGGAATCGTGACAATCAGACCAGTTTGGCACACGGGGGAGGAACCCAAGTGACAGACGCGCAGACAGGGGTCGCAAGCGATCTCTTCATCATCGGTGGCGGCATCAACGGCTGCGGCATCGCCCGGGACGCAACCGGGCGTGGGCTGACGGTCACGCTGGCCGAACAAGCTGACCTGGCGCAGGGCACCTCCTCGGCCTCGACCAAGCTGTTCCACGGCGGTCTGCGCTATCTGGAATATTTCGAGTTCCGCCTGGTCCGCGAGGCGCTGGAGGAACGCGAGACCCTGCTGGTCGCCATGCCGCATATCTCGTGGCCGATGCGCTTCGTGCTGCCGCTTTCCCCGGACATGCGGTTTGAATCCGACACGCCCACCTCGCGCCTGCTTGGCTGGGTGATGCCCTGGGCCAAAGGCCGTCGCCCCGACTGGCTGATCCGCCTTGGCCTCTTCCTCTATGACACGATGGGCGGCCGCAAGATCCTGCCCGCGACCCGGACGCTCGACCTGACCCGCGATCCGGCGGGACGGCCGCTCAAGCCCGGCTTCCGCAAGGCCTTCGAATATTCCGACTGCTGGGTCGAGGATTCGCGCCTTGTCGCCTTGAACGCCCGCGACGCCGCCCAGCGGGGCGCACATATCCTGACCCGCACCCGTGTTGTCGCGGCCGAACGCCGCGATGGCCTCTGGCACATCACCACCGAAGGCCCGCAGGGGCAGGGGCACTATCAGGCCCGCGCGCTGGTGAACGCCGGTGGCCCTTGGGTGATGGACGTGATCCGCAATGTCGCCCATATCAACCCGACCGAAGGTGTCCGGCTGGTCCGGGGCAGCCATATCGTCACGAAGAAGCTCTTCAACCACGACCGCTGCTATTTCTTCCAGGGGTCGGATGGCCGGATCATCTTCGCCATTCCCTACGAGCAGGACTTCACCCTGATCGGCACCACTGACAAGGACCACCAGTCCGCCCCGAGCGACGCGCGCTGCACCGATGAGGAACGCGATTACCTCTTGGCCTTCGCCAACCAGTATTTCGCGAAAGCCGTCAGCAAGGACGACGTGGTCTGGACCTATTCCGGCGTCCGCCCCTTGTACAACGACGGCGCCAAGTCGGCCACGGCGGCGACCCGCGACTATGTGCTGAAGCTGGACCAGAACGGCCCGCCGCTTCTCAACGTCTTCGGCGGCAAGATCACCACCTACCGCCGCCTTGCGGAATCCGCCCTTGCGAAACTTGCTCCCTTCTTTCCGAAGGCGCAGCCCGCCTGGACCGCCCGCGTGGCGCTGCCGGGCGGCGACTTCCCGCATGACGGGGTGGCGGCGCTGACCTCGCGGCTCAAGACGCAGCACCCGTTCCTGACCGATTACTGGGCCGCCCGTCTGGTCCGCGCCTATGGCACCGAAGCCGCACAGATCCTCGGCACTGCCACCTCGCCCGAGGCTCTGGGCCAGGATTTCGGCGCCACGCTGACCGAGGCCGAAGTGCGCTGGCTGATGGCACAGGAATTCGCGCTGTCGGCGGCAGACATAGTCTGGCGGCGCTCCAAGCTTGGGCTGCGGATGACCGCGGACCAGATCGAACGACTTGACCGCTTCATGGCGGATGCCGCGCGGGCCGTCAGCCCGGCAGCGGAATAGGGGGATGGAATGACGCTGGAACTGCAGGGGGTTTCACGGTCGGTCGGGGGCAGGGTGCATATCCAGCCGACGGACCTGCGCCTGGAAAACGGGACGATGAACGTGCTGCTCGGGCCCACGCTCTCGGGCAAGACCAGCCTGATGCGGCTGATGGCGGGGCTCGACAAGCCCACCGCGGGCCGCATCCTCTGGGAAGGCCGCGACGTGACCGGGGTCAAGGTGCAGGACCGCAAGGTGGCGATGGTCTACCAGCAGTTCATCAACTACCCCGGCCTGACCGTCTATGAGAACATCGCCTCGCCCCTGCGGCTGATGGGACGGGCGCAGGCCGAGATCGACAAGGCGGTCCGCGAAACCGCCGAGATGCTGCGCCTCACGCCGATGCTGCAGCGCAAGCCGCTGGAACTGTCGGGCGGCCAGCAGCAGCGCTGCGCCCTCGCGCGGGCGCTGGTGAAAGGCGCTGGCCTTGTCCTGCTCGACGAACCGCTCGCCAACCTCGACTACAAGCTGCGCGAGGAGTTGCGGATCGAGATTCCCCGCATCTTCGAGGCCTCGGGCGCGATCTTCGTCTATGCCACCACCGAACCCGAGGAGGCATTGCTTCTCGGCGGCAACACCGCAACGCTCTGGGAAGGCCGCGTGACGCAATTCGGCCCGACGCCCGCCGTCTACCGGATGCCCGAGGATGCGACGACCGCCCGCGTGTTCTCCGACCCGCCGATGAACTTCGTGCCCGCCCGCAAGGACGCCGGCCGCATGACCTTCGGCGAAAGCGCCCATGCGCCCGCCTCCGGCACCACCCGCGACCTGCCCGATGGCAGCTACATGGCGGGGTTCCGCGCCAACCACGTCACGCTGACCCGCACATCCGGCGATGCGGTCGAATTCCGCTGCACCCTTGGCGCGACCGAGATCACCGGATCGGAAACCTTCGTCCACCTGACCCACGGCCCCGACCGCTGGGTCGGGCTGATCCATGGCGTGCATCCGCTGCGGGCCGGGGCGCAGACCTCGATCTTCGTCGATCCCGCGCATGTCTACCTGTTCGACACCACGGGTCGCCTGGCAGCAGCCGCCCCCTATGCGATGGCGGCCTGAATGTCCCGGATCACCCTCTCCAAACTCGCCCACAGCTACCTGCCCAACCCTACGCGCGATGCCGACTACGCGCTGAAGGAAATGGACCATGTCTGGCAGGACGGCGGCGCCTATGCGCTCCTCGGCGCCTCGGGCTGCGGCAAGACCACGCTTCTGAACATCATCTCCGGGCTGGTGCGTCCGAGCCACGGCCGGGTTCTGTTCGGCGACCGCGACGTGACGGACGCGCCGACGACCGAGCGCAACATCGCGCAGGTGTTCCAGTTCCCGGTCGTCTACGACACCATGACCGTGCGCGACAACCTGGCCTTCCCGCTCAGGAACCGGGGCATGGACGCGGGCTACATCGCCAAGCGTGTGGGCCAGATCGC
>JAFLCY010000110.1 GCA_017303485.1 Rhodobacterales bacterium | reverse complement strand
GCTGCGAAAAAGGTTCGGCACGATGCGGGGGCGGGTGTTTTCCGGCTACTGGCCGATCAAGGGCGAGCCGGACCTGCGCCCGCTGCTGGCAGCCCTGGACGCCGAAGGTGCCCTGGTCGCCCTGCCGCTGGTCGAGGTGAAGGCCGCGCCGCTCGTGTTCCGGCGCTGGACGCGCAAGACCCGGATGGTGCGTGGCGACTGGAACATTCCCGTCCCGCCGCCCGAAGTCGAAGCGGTGACGCCCGAAATCGCGCTGGCCCCGGTGGTGGGTTGGACGGCTGAGGGTTTTCGTTTGGGTTATGGCGGTGGCTATTTCGACCGCACGCTGGCGGCCTTGTTGCCGCGCCCCTTCACCATCGGCATCGGCTTTCAGTCGGCCCGTCTGTCGACGATCTACCCCCAACCGCACGATATCGCGCTGGATGCCGTCGTGACCGAGGCAGGCATCGCCGTCCCACCATACGGGACGTGAGGTGTGAAGACGTGCCCCGATCGGAACCGGTTTCCCGACACCTGGGCAGATTGCGGTGGCATCTCGCAATAGGTCACACCGGCAGATCGCTGCCGTTGACGATCGCTTCATGTCGCCTGGGATGGCGACTAATCCTCCATTCCTCGCCGGGGGCTGCGACCACCTCGTCTGAAGCACTTACCTTGAGCACGCGAGGCTCGGCGCCTCGCGTGCTCGCGACTCACTCTGCGGTCAATCATGGGTCAATGGCGGCCGAACCTCTAAAACTTCCAGTTGCCGTGTTTCGTCATCCCGCGTGACCCACGAGATCGTCGCTCCCGGACTGAGGCCAAGCAGGGCAACACCTACCGGGGTGAGGACAGAGATCCGCCCTTCCTCGATGTTGGCATTCTCGGGATAGACCACCGACACTGTATGCTCGCGAGCCATGTCCAGATCACGGTAGGTCACCACACTTCCAATCGTTATGACATCATCACGCATCTTGTTCGGAGCAACCAGCTTCGCACGTGCGATCTCGTCGATCAGGCGCTCGCCAACCTCGGGGGAGCGCCTCATCACGGAGGCAGCCAGCGCCTCGAGGCGGCCGACCAGAGTCTTGTCCAGATGGATCTTTGGTAGCCGCGTTGATGCAGGGTTTGAAACCTTTGTCATGTTCGTATCTTTCTCGGTTGTCATGTTTTTGGGGATATCAAGAGGCCCAATGTTTTGCCTTTTGGAAGTGTCTCAGGCTTGAATCCTGTCGACACTGAGTAGATGCGCGCGACGGAAAGTCCCGTCCGCCTGAAGGAATGGAACCCGAGTGTCAGCTTTCATGCCGATCAAGGTTGCACCCAACAGAGACCCGACGTGAATGCCGATGTCTTCCTCGGCGAATTCGTCGTAATGGAAAAGTCGTCCCGTCTGTCGCTCCTCGTCATCGATTGCATAGGTGACACGTGAGCCTCCAGTGGCGGCCTTGGGATTGATCTTGCCGTCGTCCAGAACCGTCGCGTACAGCAACTTCATGCCGAGTAGTCTGGCCAGCATCTCGAATGCGCCGGTGCCGATCATGTCCGCACGCTGAATGTGATCAACCAAGGCACGACGATCTGCTTTCGTCAGCACACAGGCAGCGGCATGCTGGCAGAGGTCTGCATACCCAAATGTGTTGCCCATCAGGCGTGTTTCGCTGGTCATAGTCATGCTTGCTCCTCAGGCGGAGATGCCGCCGTGGTTTCAAATCAGTTAAGGTTGTTGTGAGAAACCCGGAGCAGCGACTGCGCGTGTACGCGCTCAAACCGCCCCGGGCAGGGGGCGGTTTTGCAGAAAAATCCGAGAGATGTTCGAAACGAAAATCATCTAGTTACCGTGGAAGTGATGGCTGTAGAAGTCAACTGGTGGCTTGTGTTTCGGATTTCGGCATGGATTCTGGTTCGAGGTTCGCGCCCCGCTCGGCAATCACCACTTCCTCAGCAGCAGAAACCGGATGTCGTTCTGCACAGGCGAAGAAGCCGTGCCAGACAGACTCCCCGGTCTGCCCTTTCTGTTTCTCAGGACCAAAAAGGTTGGGGAAGATATCTTCGAAGTCCGCTTTGCAAAGCATCATTTCTCGCCTCCATTGGGTCAATCTGGGAGAAGCTCCGCGCGCCCTGTGGCGCGCAGTTCATCTTCAACCGAGCCTTATGCGGCCCTGCGCAGATCGGCGTAGGAAATGTCCTGCGACATGGGTGCAGGTTCGGGTGCAATCGGCGTCATCCGCAGTTCTGCACTGCTCAGGCCATCCACGAAGTCTTCGATTTCCCCACGGCTGAGGCCGATATCCTGAAGGATCCGATCGCCGAGACTGTGAAGCACAGCCTTCATCTTTCGCCTTTGCCAGCTGCGGATGGCGCTGTTCCACCATCGCAGCACGAAGGTTCCCCAGGGCGCCTTGTCGATTGCGACAACAGCGCTTTGCCCTGACTGGTGCTTGTATTGGACAGACATTGCGTTCTCCATATGTGACGTCCACTGAGTTTCTCTCCACATGCGGAACCTGGCTGGTCGCACATGCGCCAACCCAGTTCTGGTCGGTCGAGAGAGGCTGGATTCATTAACCCCGAGGCGTCACCAAGCACGTGTGCTCGCGCCGCCCGGGGCTACCGGCGGTTCAGTAGAATCCCTGCTGCGCGCAGGAACCTCATATGGAAGCTGAACATCGTCATGCGGCTCATATGGCCGCTGCGCTCCAGGATTTCAATCTCGCCACAGCCGGTCCGGTGGCCTGACCGGCGCAAACGCGCCGATCAGGCGGATTTCCTGAAACAATGCCTTATGGGGAACAACGCATGGCCGCCGCATCGGTTGACTTGTCCGGGACGGCTACATACCGTTGATGGATGGTGTCGCAAGCTAACCACTATCGGTTTCCTCTGCTGAACCGCCCTTGTCCCCGGGCGGTCTAGGCGTTTGCGCGCCTGCTGAACCTCCCGGGGCCTCCTCGCATTCCCAGAAATCTTGCGGCCACGCGCCGCCCGAGGAGAAATCATGGCCAGAAGCATCACCCTCCAACCCGAAGTCCATCCGTTTGCCACCACCGCCCGGGTACGGCCGCGGGGCAAGGCGGTCCTGCCAGTGGCGGACTATGATCTTCTTCTTGAATATCTCGAAATCTGTGAACGCGACAGGGGACCGAACTGGGCCTTGCTTGCCTATGTCCTGCAAAACCGGATCGTGAACACCGAACCATCCCACCGGCCAGTGGACCGAGACATAGTGGTCAGCCGGAACGAGGTCATATACTCGGTGAGTGGGGCATCGGTTGAAGTTGGCCTGCTCGTGCACCAGCCGAACGTTGGACCCCGGCAACGGGGAACCATTCCGGTCTCGTCACTTTTGGGCGCGACGCTTATCGGCATGCGTATTGGGCAGCGCGCGCCGCTTCTGTGCGAAGACGGTTCTGTAAAGTCGCTTGTGGTCGTTGACACGGTCACGCCCAATCCGACGTCGGGACCAAACCTTTGCCCGGAGTTGCAGGAAAGAAGATCGTGATGGAATTTCTGGTGCTGATTTCTGCCGCCTTTGGTGCGGGGGTGCTGAACACGATTGCGGGTGGGGGCACCTTTCTCACCTTCCCGGCGCTGGTCTTCACTGGCATGCCGCCGGTCATGGCAAATGCCACGAGCACAGTGGCCGTCTTTCCGGGGTATTTGGGGGGCGCGCTGGGTTTTCGGCAAGAGCTGGGCGGTTTTGATCGCCGCCGGCTGCTGCGGCTTGCCGGTATCACCCTTGCGGGAGGGCTGGTCGGCTCGGGGTTACTGCTGGTTTCGTCAAACGAGGCCTTTGCCGTTGTGGTCCCCTTCCTGCTGCTGGGCGCGACCATGGCATTTCTGTTTGGGGACCTTGTTCGATCATGGGCCGCAGCAAGAGCACGGGATGTTATGGCAGACGGCGCATTGGGTTTGTTTGCGGTGGCGCTTTACGGCGGCTATTTCAACGGCGGTCTTGGCATCATTCTGCTGGCGCTGTTCTCGCTTTGGGGGATGGCGGACCTTGACCGCATGAACGCCCTGAAATCGGGGTTGAGCTTTCTGTTGTCGGCCATCTCGGTGGCGGTGTTCGCCGTGGCGGGTCTGGTAGCCTGGCCGCAGGCTGCTATCATGATGCTGGCTGCGACTGCTGGCGGCTATGCTGGGGCCCCCCTGGCGCGCGCCCTGCCCAAACCGGTCGTCCGTGGGGTCATCGCCACGGTGGGCTTTGGGATGAGCGCGATCTTCTTCTGGCGCCTGATAGCTGCGGGTTGACGGCGTGCGTCGCGCTTCGATGGCCCCTTGGCACCATGCCGGAATGGCGGCGCTCTCCGTGAGGGCGCCTTTCAGACATGTTGGGCGAATGAATTCCCTGTTCAACATTTCGGCTGTCTTCCCCCTCCTGTGCGGGTTCAGTTCAAACAATGTCTGAGGGTTGCCCGATCGCCTGAGGCCTAGGGCAACCCCGGAAAGTGATGAACCCCTGATCGCCCCCGCCGCAGCGCGCGGGGTCCCTTTCTGTACAGGACCTGACATGACTTCGTGGACCATACTTGCCCGCGCCGGGACGGCGTCGGGAGACGACATTATTTTGCGCCAGTGCGGCGACGTCTTCGAAATTTGCTATAACGGCATCCAGCTGATGTCGAACCTGAACCATCAGTCCGAGGACCAGCTTGCGCTGCGGTCGATGCGCCGGATGAACTTTGCGGCGCGACGGATCCTGATCGGTGGCCTTGGCCTTGGCTTCACGCTGCGTGCGGTGCTTGACCTTGCCCCACCCGATGCCGAAGTGACTGTCTGCGAACTGATCCCTGAGATCGTCGAATGGAACCAGGGTCCACTAGCCCATCTGGCTGGCCATGTGCTGGACGATCCGCGGACAAGGGTTCTGATCGGCGATGTGCAGGCGCATCTGGCAGCGATCGACACGGCATATGACCTGATCCTGATGGATACTGACAATGGGCCCGAGTCCCTTGTCCGGGAGGCGAACACGGGGCTCTATGAGGATTGCGGTCTCGGCGCGGTGGCAAGGTCCCTCGGTCCGAAGGGCGTGGTTGCGTTCTGGTCGGCCACCACGTCTCTACGGTTTGAGCACAGGTTGTCGGCCCAGCCGTGGTTCTGGCTGCGCGACGACATTCCGCTGATTCCGGGCCGTGTCGATGCCATGCACCACATCTACAGCTGCAGCTTCAGTGCCGCGGCGCTCGGGCAGCGCGAGGCTGCCTGAGCATCGCGACACCAGCCCGCTTATGCGGAAGCTCTGTCGAACAGTCGCGGAAACCAGTCCTCGCGCAGGCGCTGGCCCGCAACCATGTCGTGGCCGGGAAACGGCGGCGACGTACGGCCGGGCCGTTCGACATAGCGGGCGTCGTCGCCCACCAGTCGCAGCGAGAACGCCCGCCGGCGCGTCGTGCTGGTGTTCCCGCGCGCGCCGTGCAGCGTCATGTAGTTGAAGGCGACGGCATCGCCGGGTTCCATCGCGAACTCGCGAATGTCCATGCCCTCGGCATCCGGGTCGGGCACGGGCATGTAGTTTTCTTCGTCCGGGTAGAAGTTGGTTTCCGAAAGCCACCGCGTGGGAAGGACCGCCTTGGGCCAGAGGTGCGATCCGGCCACACAGCGCAGCGTCGCCTCGCGGACCGGATCAAGCGGGGACCAGAAGCTGACCGTCTGTCGCCCCTCGACAAAATAGTAGGGGCCATCCTGGTGCCAGGGCGTCGGCTTCGAGGTCCCCGGCTCCTTGACCAGCACATGGTCGTGGAAAAGCTGCACCCTGTCCGAACGCATCAGATCGGCGGCCACCTCGGCAGCGGGCGAGGTCCGGATCACCTCTTCGAACTCGGCAATGCGGTTCCAGTTGCAGTAATCGTCGAAGAAGCGCCCGCCTTCGCCAGGCTTCAGGTTCTCGGCCGCGTATTCACCAGGCTCTGCCATGTTGCGCTCGACCCCCTTGCGCAGGGTATCGACATGGTCCTTGAACAGACCTTTCACAAGGATCACGCCGTCGCGCTGGAAGGCGTCGATGTCAGCTTGACTGATGAGCGGGTGCGGCATTGGAAGACCTTTCGAGTTGAGCTCACAGAACTTCCGGGACTGCAAAGATAGTTTCAAATAATAACTTTCTAATGTAGCCTTAGTTTTATGCTACATCTTACCCTACGCCAGCTTGAATACGTCGTGACCGTCGCCCGCGCAGGAAGCCTCTCTGGGGCCGCGACGACGCTGAATGTGTCGCAGCCCTCCCTGTCCGTGGCCCTCGGACAGGTCGAGGACACGCTGGGCGAAAAGCTCTTCATCCGGTCGAAGGGGGCACCGCTTCGCATGACGATGTTCGCCAACCTCTTCGTTGCCGAGGCCGAAACGCTTCTGGCGATGGCGCGACGTCTGGAGGACCCCGCGGCAATACAGCGTGCGGTGAATGGCACGGTCGTCCTGGGATGTTTCGAGGACTTGGCTGCGTATCACCTTGCGCCGATCCTACGTCTTCTGCGGAAGACTCTTCCGGGCGTAGAGATCATCTGGAAGATCGCGGATTTCGAGACACTTGCCCGCGAGATGCGTGAGGGTCGCATCAGTCTTTCGCTGACCTACGACCTGGGCCTGGATTCGGGTTTCAACCGCATTGCCCTGTCGGCAGTTGCACCCCATGCCTTCGTCGCAGCTGACCACCCGCTTGCCGATCGTCCAACACTCGCCCTGAAGGAGATCGCCACAGAACCGCTTATCCTGTTCGAGGAAATGCTGTCCAACCGCCACACGCTGCAGCTTTTTCGAAATCAGGGCCTGTCGCCCACGGTGGCGCATCGCGTCAGATCGCTGGAGATCATGCGAAGCTTGGCCGCCTACAGAGAAGGCGTCGGTATCAGCTATGGGTGTCCTCCCACCGACCGGTCCTATGATGGGGCGAAGGTACGCGCTATCCCGATCACCGACAGAAGCGCGCGCGAATCGATAATTCTTGCCCGTTCGGTCGCCGCGCCCACATCATCTGTCGTAAAGGCAGCGACGGCAGCCATCGCCGCGATGTTCACGGACCGTCAAGCTTCCGGCGGCAGCGCCCTCTAGCCGTCGCGCAGGATCGAGACGCTCGCGTCGAATCCCCGAGCCCTGGCGCGTTGAAGCGGGGTCACCCTCGTCACGATCAGCGATGGTCCGGTCGGCACCGGCCCTGACCAGGGCGCGTACCGTCTCTACGTGGTCGGGCCGGCCGTCGCCCAGGACGACCGCTTCGATCAGGGTGGTCCAGCCGAGGTTGTTCATATGATCCAGCGGTGCACCGCCGGCCATGAGGCGGCGAACCACCTCATGATGGCCCAGATGCGCGCCGGCGATCAGCGCCGTGCCGTCATAGACGCTGGTGATCAGGTCGGGGCGGTTCCCCAGATGCAGAGCCAGCGACACCGACTCTGGGTCGTTGGCGACTGTTGCAATGGTCAGTACATCGTAGACTTGGTTGTCGAGCGCATTCATGTCGGCCCCGGCGGTGGCAAGCGCCTTCAACGCGGCATCGTTCGAGGCGAAGGCCGCCACATGTGCGGGCGCACGGCCATTTCCATCGAGTTCGTCCAGATCGGCCCCCGCTGAAAGGCGCCGTCAAGACTGCGCGATACACCTAGCGCGTTAACCGTACTGCAATCATATCGCGATCTCGCCTGCCATCACAGCACGCCCATGAACGGCGAGCATCGCTGTGAACCTCGGGCATCCGAACTGCCGGATGACCTCGAGAATGCGAGCCTCGTAAGCGGCTTGCCCGATAAGACGGCACAGGTCTGATGCGTGAAACTGCCGGTTGCCACTTGGCGCAGCCTTGATCTGGTCGTGCAACTCCCGCTCCCGTAGATCAGGCGCTTGCTCCGACGTAGGCGCAGCCTCCGGTCGGCTGAACGTACCGGGTGAGGTTCGCCATCGGCGCATGAACCCAAGGAGAAAACCGGCTGGAACCTTGTTGTTTCCGCGCGCCCGGTTGAAGGCCAGGAAGCGGTCCCAGATCACCTGTGTGTCGACGTTCCAGCAGGGCAGGGCCTTCTTCGCCGCCTTGATCAGCTCCGCCCAACAGGTTTGGAAGACGTTCGAGCCAGCGCCAATAGTGATCTGTCCTGAGAATACAGTTTTGTTATCTTTATCTCTAGATAGTGATGTGTCGCCTGTGACTGACTCAACATCCTGATCATCCCCCGCTGCGTCAAAGGCAGCAAAACGAAAGAGCCAGGGCGCGAACTTGCCGTTTGGCTTCTCTCGCCTCAGCTCCAGTTCGGACGCCTCGAGTTCCGCCAGCAGTTCGGTCAGATACTGGCGCGAGATGTTCATCTTGGACGCGAGATCCGCGAGCGTGAAGGCGGCCGTCCCGCGCGGCAGCCCGTTGTAGCCCTCCTTCCACGCGATGGCGTCGAGGATGACTGTTGCCAGCTTGTGGGCGGATACGGACAGCTCTGTCTGTGTGATCCGTCGAAGGATCAGGCCGGTTGTGGGTTCCATGGTCGGTGTCTCCTGGAGAGACGACCCCATGCCGAGAGCAAACAACACTCTTGCCAGCAAAACAACTTTTCTGGTTGCAGAGGTTCGGACAGTGCGCTAAAAGATCCTTGTTCACGGGTTCTTCTAGCGCGGCGTCAGGCTTTTCGGTCTGGCGTCGTTTCCCTTTTCGGGTTCGGTGCACGGTCTCCGGTGCAAGGTGTGTTAGTGGCGGGCCTGCCCGATGTAGGCCCGGCCGGGTTCAGTAGCGGACCTCTTCGAAGCCGTAGTTGCCTTCATGATCGCGCCAGTCGACGAAGACCGAGCGGTAACTCACCCAGTTGCAGTGTCCGGTGTTGGGCAGATCGGAGGCGGGCGGCACCTGGGCGACGCTGGACCGGGTCCAGTGATAGTCGCCCTGGACCCCGTAGGAGCCGAGGCGCGTGGAGTCCGAGGTGATGCAGTCGCCGTCTCGGTTCCGGCGCTGGCTGAACTGGATGTGAAACACGCGGATGCTTCGGACGAAATCGAAGGCATCACCCGAGATGTCGATGTCAGCTTGCTCGTCTGACTGGACTTGGATCAGGGGTAGGGGAGCTTGCGGTACGCTGGCCTGAGGCGCCTCCTGGAAGGCGATGTCGTAAAGCCGTTCCATCGGCGAGAGCGGGGCAGGGGCGTTGAACGACGCCCCCATCGGGCAACGCCAGATCTGCAAGGGAGGTTCGATCGGCCAAGGCGTGATCCGACGGATGAAGACTGCGCGTGCATGGGCACAGGGTGCGGATGCCGGCCAGCCACCTGCCAGGCAAAGCAAGATGGCGCAGTCGACCTGATAGGCCTGCGCCGGCTCGACCGACCCGACAAGGCTAGATACGGTGATGGCTGCGGTCGCCGCCGCGGTCCGGACGCTGTGCTTCATGACGCTGACTCCCACTATAATGGTGCGGCGATACAAAACAACACTAACGATAGCAAGGCTATTTCGGCGCGTCGGCTGCGATGTTGTCCCCAGACGGTGGCGCAGATGCCCGCCCAAAGCCTGATTTCGCTTCGACGTACCGATTGGGCACTTACATCCACGATCCGCGCGTAAGCGGCCATTAAACCGGCCAAGTCACCGGGCGCGTTCTCCATATCTTGTCACGCAATACTATGATAAGAAGCATTTTTGATGGAAGTTCGCACGGCCAGTGAAGCGGCCAAGGAGAAGGTCATTCGATGGTTCGCGACGATGGAGAGACGGTAGGCTTGTTCGAGCCACTCATGGTCTCGGAGGGCTCTCCCGCCCGCGCAGGCTTGAATGATCTTGTACTCGAGTTGGCGGAGAAATCCGCCGCATTCCGCAGCAGCTTGCCCGCTTCAATTGCAGAGCCGCTTGCTGATCTCGTGCGGGCGATGAACTGCTACTACAGCAACCTCATCGAGGGGCATGACACCCATCCCATCGACATCGAACGCGCCATGCGGAACGACTACAGCGCCGATCCAAAAAAGCGAAACCTTCAGCTTGAAGCCAAGGCGCATGTCGCCGTTCAGAAATGGATCGACGAAGATAGCATGGTGGAACCACCGACCGCGCCTGCGTCAATCATCGAACTGCATCGCCGGTTTTGTGAACTCTTGCCGCCCGAGCTTCTCTTCGTCGAGAACCCAAAGACAGGCGAGAAAATCCCGGTTGTGCCCGGGGAACTGCGTACACGATACGTTGAAGTCGGACGGCATATCGCCGTCAGCCCTGGTGCCGTCCCCCGCTTCCTCGACCGAATGCACAAAGCCTATAGCCTTCCCGGCAGGATCGAACCGATCCTTGCCGCGGCTTGCGCCCATCACCGGCTTCTCTGGGTGCACCCCTTCCTTGATGGGAATGGGCGCGTTGCACGTCTCATGTCCTACGCCATGCTGCGCAAGACCCTGGACACGCGCGGCCTTTGGTCAGTGGCGCGCGGGCTGGCGCGGCAGGAGGCAGCCTACAAGGAACACCTCGCCGCCTGTGATGGGCCGCGCCGTGGCGACCGTGACGGCCGCGGCACGCTCAGCGAGGCTGCGCTTGCCTCCTTCGCGCAGTTCTTTCTGCGCATTTGCATCGACCAAGTGGAGTTCATGGCAGGGCTCATGCGGCCAGACCGGTTGCGGGACCGCATTTTGATCTGGGCGGAAGAGGAAATACGTGCCGGATCCCTGCCTGTGAAATCCGATACTGTTCTGAAAGCTGTTCTTTATCAGGGACAGATCGAGCGGGGCGAGGTCGAGTCCATCCTGGGTACGAGCGACCGTACGGCGCGACGTGTGACCTCAGCGCTTCTCGAGGCTGGCGCGCTATCCTCAGTATCGACACGTGCCCCCCTAAAGCTGGCGTTCCCCGCCAAATATGCAGGTCGATGGATGCCGGGGCTCTTTCCTGACCGGGAAGACTGAGGACTGAAAGCTCGCTTGAAACAGGCAGTGCATGAGCTGGTACTCCGTTTCTGGGTTACAGGACCGGGCGGGGGCCACTACTCCACTGCGTCGAGAAACCGTCCGTACTCTTCGCTCACTTCCCTCGCTTCGATAAAGGCCCGCGCCCGTTCCTCGTCTAGGCAGCGGAAGTAATCCTGCACGTCGGCGATATAGGCTTCAAAGTCCCCCCGGATCAGATCCGCGTAGGCGCGCATGTCTTCGCGTGACGCGGGCAGGAACGGCCGCTCCGGCGGGGTGCAAGCGTGAGCCGGACCACCCGCCATGAGCACGGTGATCAGCAGCACCAGGGGGATGTTGCGCGCACAGGTCATGTGCAGGGCAAAACTCCTTTGCCGCCTTTAATATCACAAGATTGTCAGCTATCACCGATATCGGAGCAAGGCGATCTTAGTCAAGTCGTTTTAATTGTCTTGCTATCGTTCATGTTGTCTTGTATCGCCCGCGGTGTTGCGACTCCGTGGGCCCGAGACTGCACCCAAGCAGAAAAGGACCTGAAGCGGATGGCCATGATAGAAGAAGCCCCGAATGTGGTTACAGAAGATGGACTGCGCGGCCTCCTTGCCGAAGGCTACCTCATCGAGGTGGTCTGCAAGGAAGGGGCCGAGAAGCGCCACAACAGTTGGTACGGCGCCTGGGTCATCCGGGCCGTTGCCCCGGACGGGCGCGACGACAAGATGCTCGTCACCAGCCGTAGCGTCCTCAAGCTGCGCGATTTCAAGACCATCGTCGGCCTTGTCAGCTTCCTTGCCGACATGGGCTGCACCACTGCCAGCATCCCGCTCGTCGAGGGTGCCCGCGAACGTCACGCAGCACCCGGGCGCACTTCCGAGGCACGGACAGGCCCGGTTCTGGTCAAGGACACCTGATCGCGCGATTGCGCTCGTCGTTGCATTGGGTACAGGTGTTTGTTCCGCACCCCCGGCCCTTGCCGACGGTTTCATCTTCCAGGTCAGCCCTGATGGCCGACTGATCGATACCGCCGAGACCACGAGCAGTCTGCGCTCGTTCACTGGCGAAGAAGATGCCCAGATTGGACTCCTTCCAGATCGTCTCTTTCTCTTTGCAGCACCGCAGTCCCGTGGGGATGATGCTCCCCTGAGCGATGTGACAGCTGCCGCAGCGATCGCCCCGCGCGCCGTCCGCGCCTCCCCCGAAATCCTCCACGCCATCGAGACCACGGCGCTGCGCTACGGCAGCCATGACGCCCTGCGTCAGGCGGGTCTGTCGGTCAGCGATTGGGCGCTGTTCTACCGCGCCAATATCGAGGTCGAGAGCGCCTACAACCCCGGCGCCTTGAGCCCGGTCGGGGCTATCGGGCTCGGCCAGCTGATGCCCGACACCGCGCGCGATCTCGGCGTTGACCCTCATGACATCGCCCAAAACCTCGATGGCTCGGCGCGTTACCTGCTGATGATGCTCGAGCAGTTCGGCGATCCCGCGCTGGCGCTTGCTGCCTACAATGCCGGTCCCCATGCGGTCACCCGCCATGGCGGCATTCCCCCCTTTCGAGAAACCCAAGGCCATGTGGCCCGTGTGACAGCCGTGTTCCAGCGGCTGAGAGGAGACCTTTCGTGACGTCCAAATCTTCCTTTGTCGCGCTCGGCGCGATTGCCCTTATCGTGATGGCAGGCCCTGCGCTGGCCCAAAGCATTGACCTTTCGCCGGTGCAGACGCTGCTGCAAGGCATCGTCGACGCGATCACCGGCCCCTTGGGCATCGTGATCGGCACGCTCGCCCTGATCGGCGTGTTCCTCTCCTGGCTATTCGGAATCCTCGATTTCCGTCAGGCGCTTTGGGTCGTGGTCGCGATCGCAGGCATCGCTGCGGCGCCCACCATCGTCGCCGCCATCTGGACGACCTGAGCAAAACCGATGTCCGACCAGTCCCGCGTGTTCATCGGCCTTCTGAGGCCACCCAAGCTGATGGGCTTGCCGATCATGTACGCCATGGTCTGGCTCTTCGGCTCAACGCTGCTGTTCCTCTGGGTGCAGAGCTGGGTGGTAGCCGTCTTCGCGGGGCTGGCCTGGCCGGCGCTCTGGAAAGCCGCGGACTGGGATCCGAACTTCCTCGATGTCCTGGTGATCACCTTGCAGGAAACCCCGCCCACGGCGAACCGCAAGCTCCACGGGGGCGACAGCTATGCGCCATGATGGAGTTGCCGATGAGGTTGAGAACGCCCTCGA
>JAFLCY010000109.1 GCA_017303485.1 Rhodobacterales bacterium | reverse complement strand
TCGGAGGCCATGTTGAGCGTGACGAAGGCGACGCCAACCACCACGGTCCCGCCGAGAACAGCCGGCATGTCGGCCGCGAACAGCGCGTTGGTGATGTAGCTGCCAAGCCCGGGCCAGGCGAAAATTGTCTCGGTCAGGACCGACCCCTCCAAGAGATAGGCGTAACTCAGGGCGATCACGGTGATCAAAGGCACCAGCACGTTCTTCATCGCATGGACCCAGATCACCCGCCATTCCGGCATGCCCTTGACCCGTGCCGTGGTGATATATTCCTGCCCAAGCTCGTTCATCATGAAGCTTCGGGTCATCCGGCTGATATAGGCCATCGAGACATAGCCCAAGAGGCCAGCGGGCAGGATGATATGGCTGACGGCATTGCGGAAGACGTCCCAGGCCCCGTTCAGGGCGCTGTCAAGCAGGATCATGCCCGTGTAGGGCGTGAGGGTGAATTGCATCATCATGTCGTAGGTCGGGTCCAGCCGCCCCGGCCCTGCAACCCAGTCAAGCTGGCCGTAAAAGACCAGAAGGCCGATCAGCCCCAGCCAGAAGACCGGCATCGAATAGCCCATCAACCCGACGACGCGGACGATCTGGTCGGCAATGCTGCCGGGCCGCGTCGCCGCCAGCACACCGGCGGGAACGCCGACCAGGGTGCCGAAGATCGTCCCGAGCGTCGCCAGTTCCAGCGTGGCGGGGAAATAGCGCGCGATCTCGCCCGCGATGCTCTCGCCAGTGCGGATCGAGGTGCCGAGGTCGCCCTGCACGGCATCGCGGACGTAGATGTAGAATTGCTGCCACATCGGCAGATCGAGACCCAGCTTGTCGCGGATCGCCTGCATCTGCGCTTCGGTCGCGCGTTCACCGACGATGGACAGGACCGGGTCGATGGGCACGACGCGCCCGATCAGGAAAGTGACGAGCAGCAGTCCTAGAAGGGTGATCGCCAGGGTCAAAAAGCCAAGCCCGATCTGGCCGGACAGGCGCAGCAGGCGGTTCTCGTGCGGGATGGTGGAGGTATCGGACATGGGGAATAGGGCCGCCCCGGGAAGGGGCGGCCCAGTCGATTACTTCGTCACGGTCCAGTAGGTCGCCGAGTCGGTCGCCCCACCAGCATAGAAGCCGTTCACATTGGCCCGCAGGCCGTCCTGCCGGGCTTGCTGGAACATCAGCACGAAAGCCGAGTTGTCGCGCACCTTGCGCTGGATGTCGCCATACATCTCGGCGCGCTTGGCGCTGTCCTTCTCGACCACGGCGGCCTCGGTTTCGCCGTTCAGCTCGGCACCCGGATCCCATGCGGTCCGCCAGGCCAGGTAACCCGTCGCATTCGCTGCATCGCTGTTGTCGGGGTTCAGCGCGAAGGTCGAGGCGTTGGTGTGCGGGTCGGGATAGTCCGGGCCCCAGGTCTGCAGCGTGATGTCATGCTTGCGGCCCCGGTAGGTCTCCAGCCCCTGCTTGCCATCGCCGACATCGAGGACAAGGTTGATCCCGATCTGCGCGAAGGTGTTCTGGATCGAGGTCGCGATGTCCATCCGCTCCTGGTTGTTGCGGACGGTGAAGCCGATCTCGATCGGCAGGGTCAGGCCGGATTCGGCCATCAGCGCCTTGGCCTTCTCGATGTCGAGCGAATAGGGGTTCTCATCAAGCGCACCGAGGAACCCCTTGGGCAGGAAGTTCTGATGCACCACCCACAGGCCCTTGAGGATGCTGTCCTGCATGCCGGTGTAGTCGATGGCCCAACGCATCGCTTCCTGGA
This sequence comes from Rhodobacterales bacterium, assembly GCA_017303485.1. Taxonomy (GTDB): domain Bacteria; phylum Pseudomonadota; class Alphaproteobacteria; order Rhodobacterales; family Rhodobacteraceae; genus Tabrizicola. Next base: position 11,377 of record JAFLCY010000109.1, on the reverse strand, counting down.
CCTTCGGATTCGCCAGTTCTTCTTTCTTCTGGTTCAGCGCGAGATAATAGACCTGGCCACCCACGTCGCCCTGGATCTTCACGTCCGCATTGCCGGCAAGGCCCGCCAGATCGGTCGGTGTCAGCTCGCGAGCGATGTCGATGTCACCCTTTTCCAAAAGCAGACGCTCGGTCGCGCCTTCAGGGATGTGCTGCATGAAGACATTCTTGATCTTCGCGTCGCCGCGCCAATGGCCCTGGCGCGCCTCAAGCACATAGCCTTCGTTCGGCTTGAACGACTTCAGCACATAGGCCCCGGTCCCGGCGCTGTTCGCCTTCAGCCAGGCATTGCCCATATCGCCGTCGACCTCATGCTCCATGACGGTCTTCATGTCGACGATGTTCGCCACCCCCGCCGTCAGGCAGTTGTAGACGAAGGAGGGCGCATAGGCCTTGTCGGTCTTCAGCGTCACCGTATCGCCGTCGAAGGTGACCATCTGGTCGACGTTTTCCGCCGTCAGGCCGAACTGGGTGATGATGAAGGCCGGGGTCTTGTTCATCTTCACCACGCGGCGAAGCGAGCCTGCGGCGTCTTCGGCCGTCAGCGGGTTGCCGGAGGAGAAGGTGATCCCCGACTTGATCTTGAAGGTATAGGTCATGCCGTCATCGGCAACCGACCAGCTTTCCGCGAGGCCTGGCACCAGCTCGCCCGGCTTGGCCGGATCAAGCTCGATCAGGGTGTCATAGACGTTGTTGTTCAGGTCCACGCCCGAGAATTCGAACGCCTCATGCGGGTCGATCGAGACGATGTCGTCGATCGCGTCGGCAACGACCAGAGTATCGGCGGGCGTCTCGGCCATCAGTGCCATCGGCGAGGTGCCCATCAACAGCACCGCCACGGCCGCGGCACGGGCAAATCCATGCTTCAGCTGCATTATCCACATCTCCCTGTGATTGTTGTCGCGGAGTCGGTTCCACCGCTTCCTTGACCAAGTGGACAAATCTGGCGCGCCACTGTCAATCGAAATCCCTTCGCCAGACGACAATGCCCGAAGCATGCTGCTTGCGGGTGTCGATACTGCCAGTTGGGTCGCTGGCGGACTGACGTGTTACGTCGGGTTTCCGGCGTCTGGGATGTTGGGGATTTTTGGTTGCGGGGGCAGGATTTGAACCTGCGGCCTTCAGGTTATGAGCCTGAATCCGGCGACTTCTGAAAAGCGCGCGAAAACAGCGACTTAGGCGGCAAGCCTTTGGAATCGCGCGCTTTCCTTGTTCTCATTCAGCCGCACACGACCGCAACCGACCGCACCAAAAGGTGCACGAACGGAGAACGCCGGTTGAGTCAGGCTTGAGTCAAGCCGCGCGCGGCGGGCGCCGGGGCGGTTCCAGAACTCTCCGCGCCTCGGCGCCGCTGGCTCGCCGTCGGCATGTTGGTCCTGTTCGAAAATCAGGAGGCATCATGCCAAACCCCATCATGAAGTACTTCGAGTACGCCCACCTTCCCGAGCGCCTGCAGGTGGTGTCCAAGCCCTTCGGAGAACTGGCCACGCAATTGAACGAGGCGCTGCCGGACGGCCCCGAGAAAAGCGCGGGGCTTCGGAAGCTGCTCGAGGCGAAGGACTGCATGGTCCGCGCAGCGCTTGGTTAAGCCATGACCCGAGCAGATTACGAGGGCGACGAGGCTGGCCGCTGCGGAGGCTGTGGATCGCGCAACATGATGTTGGCCAGCGACGGGCAACACGCGATCTGCCTGGACTGCCAGCGCCTTCAAGAGCCGGAAACTCGCGATTGGCCGGAGGCCAAGATGTGCGACAACTGCGCATTTCGGAAGGGATCGCCAGAGCGGGCCGATCCGTATCGGTGGGCAGAGGTCTCGGAGACGGTCGAGACCGGGCAGTATTTTCACTGCCACAAGGGCCTTCCCGTCACGCTGCACAAGGACAGCCTGACTGCCACCTTTGCACCCCCCGATCCGGCGAAGGGCCGGGTGACGGTCTGTGCTGGATGGCTGGCGGCGCGGATCGCGCACTGTCGAAAGAAGGACGCGCTCGCATGAGCTGCCCACCCTGCAACAACGACTGCCGCCAAGGCCGGGATTGCCCTGCCCGCCAGCGCCGCGACCTCCGTTTCCCATCCGGGTGGTGGATCGTCCCAGGCGCTTTCATCGGCCTCCTGCTCTGGATCGGCTTCTTCCTGGTTCTTTGACTTGACCCGTGGCGCCTTCGATGGCGTCACGGGACGTGTCTCACGTGGTGCGCAAATGGCCAACCGGCAGAGATTGAATGAGAAACTGGTGAAGGCGGCGGAGCCTCGGGCGCGCCCATACCAGCTGTTTGACGACGAGGTGCTGGGCTTCTCGGCGGTGATCCAGAAGACCGGGAGCCGGGGCTTCTACCTCGACTACACGATCAAGGGGCGGCAGCGCCGCATGGCGATTGGGCGCTGGCCGGAGTGGAGCGTCGCCGCCGCGCGCGACCGCGCCAAGCAGCTGCGCCGCGACATTGACGACGGGATCGACCCGCTGGCCGAGCGGGAGGAAATCCGCGCCGCGCCGAGGATCCCGGACCTGATCGACCGATACCTGCGCGAGCACGCCGCCCACCTCGCCCCGCGCAACGCGTCCGACCAGGCCTCGATGCTTCGGAAGCTGGTCGAGCCGCATTGGAAGCACCGCCTCGTCGCGGAGATCGAGCCCGCCGACGTCGAGCGTCTGCTGGGCCAGATCGCGGAAGGCCGCGCCCGCCCGGCGAAGGCAAAGGCCAAGAGCCGCCGCAAGGACCTGCAGCCCGCGAAGCCGACGCCGATCCGGGCGAACCGCGTGGGCGAGGTCCTGCGGAAGATGTTCAACCTCGCGGTGGCGTGGAAGATGCGCGCCGACAACCCGGCCGAGGCGTTCCGCAGGCGGATGGAGGTCGAGCGCGAGCGCTTCCTCTCGATCGAGGAAATCACGCGGCTGGGCGACGCCCTGCACGCAGCGGAGGACCAGCGGGGCGCGGCTATCGTTCGCATGTGCATGCTGACCGGCGCTCGCCTGGGCGAGGTGCGCACGGCGCGGTTCGAGCAGTTCAACCTCGAGCTCGGCACTTGGACGAAGCCCGCGGCCAACACCAAGCAGCGCCGCGTGCACCGCGTGCCGATCTCGGCCGACACGGCGGCGCTGGTGCGCCAGCGGCGGGTGGCGGTCCCGAAGGGCTGTGAGTGGCTGTTCCCGGGCGACGCGCTGGGCGCGGACGGCATGCCCAAGGACCAGCCGGTGCAGGAGATCAGGCGGTTCTGGTCGGCGATCCAGACGGCGGCGCAGCTGCCAGACGTCAGGATCCACGATCTGCGCCACACCTTCGCTTCTCTGCTGGTCAGCGGCGGCGCCTCGCTCGAGATGATCGGCAAGCTGCTGGGGCACTCGCAGATGCGGACGACGCAGCGCTATGCCCACCTTCTCGACAGCCCACTCCGCGCGGGCGTGGACGCGGTGGCGGACATCATGAAAGCCCGCCCGCGCGTGGTTCGAGGCGGCGAGTGAGCGCCGCCCCGGTTCTGTTCTTACTGCGTCATGATCAGCAGGAGCCAGAGCGTCGCGAACAGCGCCACCGCGCCCAGCAGGTCCTCGAGGAATTCCCGCATCGTCATTCCTCCTGCCGCAGGTGGTTCCAGAGCGGCGAGAGCTTCTTGCGGATCACGCTGTCACTCGGGCTGCTCTTCCCGTCGGTCTGGTCCAAGAACCAGTTCGACATGGCTTCGGTGAACTCTTTCAAAGTGGGCGGGACGCCGTGCTCGTGCACGTAGATCGCGACCGCGCGCCAGAACTCGTCCCAATCGTACTTTGGCTCCGGCCCTTTTCCGCCGTGCGGTCGCCCGAAGATTTCCCGCTCGGTCTCGAAGCGATGGACCTCGTCCGCGAGGATCATCAAATCGTCCATCGAGACGATCACCCCCTCCGCAGGTTCGGTGATCATCATCCACTCGTCCTTGCCTTGCGCTCGAATCCGGCGCACCGGCATTTCCCTTGGGCCTGTCCCGGATCTCCGGAACATCGGCAGTATGTCGGCGACCGAGATGGCCACCAGTCCCGCAGCGGGTTCCCCCCCGCAATCCACCGGTGCGATTCCGGTAACAATCTCCAGCTGCCCCTGGTGGGCCCACCCTGCGATGTCCGCAGGCGCGTACCCCCACCGGGCAGCGGCCTCGGTCATCGTAAAGAAGACCCTTGGCAGCACACCCATGCTCGTACCTCCATTCCATTTTTCAAAGCGGTGCCCGCCGCTGCCCGAGGGGCGCGGAAAGGTTCACCAAATCAGCAGTTTGGAGTTCGGCGGCGAGTTTACCCGTCAGGACCTTTCGCGGACTTCAGCCAGAAGCGATTCAATCACTCCGCGTCGATCCGCGAGCAGGACGATCAGGTCGCGCCACACTCCGTCGGGGACCTCGCCGGTCTGTATCCAGCGTCGCAGCGACCGATCATCAACCTTGAGATCGCTGGCCAACGCCACCTTCCAGCTTTGCCCGTGAAGCGCCTCGCCAATTGCGGCGAGGAGCGTCCTGTCATCCATGGTCAGTCTTTCTCTGGTGAGTTCATCTTTGCGGTCCTTCTGCCTGCTCAAGCCCGGACGATTCCGTGGCTGGTGCGTTAACCATTTGCGTGAAAATCGAATTGCATCAACTGGTTAATCGCCGCCAGCGTTAACTATTTGGATCAGCGGCGCGGTCCGATAGGTTCCCGCGCCTTTCCGCGCCTCGGTGCCTCCGCCCTTCACCCCGTTTGATGCCCTCCAATCGCCACCCGCGCTGGGCGGCGCAACGGAGGACGACGCATGGCGGAAACGGAAAGCCCCGCCCCCGACGCGGCAAAGCCGGGGCTCTTGGACGACTGGATGAGCAGGGCGGAGCTCGCCCAGGAACTCGGCCTCTCGGTCGACACGCTCGCGCGCTGGGAAACCAGGCGCATCGGGCCGACCTGCGTTCGGATCGGGCGGAAGGTACTCTACCGCCGAGGCGCTGTCCAAGAATGGCTGCGGGAGCAAGAGCGGCCTCGCGTCGGATCGGGTGGCCGCAAATGACCGCCCAGGTGATCCGCTTTCCCAGCATGAGCGTCGCCGAAGCGCGGCAGATCATCGCCAACCCGGACATCCACTGCGAGGCATCGGTCCTCGACGCCTGCGAATTCCTGCAGGTCTACGGCGACTGGATGGACCACGAGCGCGCGAAGGCGCTCCACGCCGCCATCGTCCGTGACGCGATCGCCGACCTCAATCGCAAGGGGCGCATTCGGCGCTGGCTGGGCGACCTGTTCGGCGCCGTCTGCCTCTTCGGCATCCTCTACCTTTTCCTGCTTTTCACCCCCGGCTGATGGAGACGCGCATGGCACGCGACGAACTTTCCTTTCTCGAATTCCTGCAGAGCTTCAGGCGCGGCGAGCTGATCGCCGAGGCCGATGAACAGTTCGGCGAACTGATGGAAGCGATCCGCCGCACGGGCGGAAAGGGCGACATCACCATCAAGCTGCCCTTCAAGGTCAACGAGGCCGGGCAGATCGAGTGTGTCCCGCAGCTGTCCTGCAAGAAGCCTCGGAAGCCGCTCGGCACCGGCATCTACTACGTGATCGACGAAGGGCGTCTCACCCGTCGCGACCCCTCCCAAGAAGACCTGTTTGACGAGCTCGAGGCCCGCCGCGAGCGCGCGGACCTTCAGTAATCCCACCTTCGAAAGGCCCATCCGATGAGTAACAGACTGCCAAGCCTCGGCGACGAAGTGCGCCACAAGGTCACCGGTTTCCAAGGCATCGTCACCAGCCACGCCAAGCACTTGAGCGGCTGCGACCGCCTGTGGATCGAGCCGAAGGTGGATGCCAACGGCAAGCCCGTGGACGGCCATTGGGCCGACATCGACATGGTCGAGATCGTGCGCCCGCAGGTCCTCGAACCAGTGACCTACGCCCGCACCGCGCCTGGCGGTGTCGATCTCCCGAAATCCCGCTGACGCGAAAGGACAGCACATGGCTACCAGAACCACGCCGCAGGCCAGCACCAGCGCGCAGGCAGAAGCACACCCGGAAAGCGCGCTGGACGCTGCCATCAAGGCGGCACGCCTGGCATCGCCGGTGATCGAAGGGCCGCACGGCTCGCGCCACATCCTCGTGCCCGAGGGCTTTCGCCTTGAGGCCGCACATGACCCGCACGCGCTGCCCCCGCACATCATCAAGACGGCGGTGGTGGTCGACCAGCGCGCCTCGCTCTCGGCCTACGTGAACCGCTTCTCGGACGTCCGCTCGATTCTGATCGCGGATTACGACGCAGGCAGCATCAAGGCGGTCCTCGACTGGCACTTCGACAACCAGGTCGTTGATGGAGGAAGCCTCGACCCGCAGCCGCGCGAGCACTCCTGCACTCTGAAGCTCCGGCCTTCGGAGGAATTCAAGCGCTGGGCGGAAATGGAGAACGCGTTCCACGGGCAGGCGGAATTCGCGGCGTTCCTCGAGAAAACGCTGTCGACGTGATCGACCCGGAGCCTGCGGTCCTGATCGAGATCAGCCGGGATCTGGAAGGCACGCAGGGCGTGACCTTCAAGAGCTCGACGCGGCTCGAGAACGGTGACCGTTCCTTCGTTTACGAGACGGAGACCCGCGCCAAGGGCGACATCAAGGTTCCGCGCGAATTCGTTCTGTCGATCCCGCTTTACGAGGGCGAAGAGCCGGTGCCGCTGCGCTGCGCATTCCGGTGGCGGATCAATGGCGGGCAACTGCAGATGGGCTTCATCTGGCGTCGGGTGGAATACCAGCGCCGCGCGCACTTCATGCAGATCGCCACCGCCGCCGCCGAAGAGACCGGCCGGCCGGTGTTCTTCGGGAGGGCGTCGTGATGCTCGACCTGAAGCAAAGCTATCTGGTTCCGTTCGACCCGCACGACACCGGCGAGCCCTTCGGCTTCATGCGCGCCAACATTTCCGGCCGCGACCAGTGGTGGCTGGTGCAGGTCTGGGCCGAGGACAATGAGGACGAGAACATCATGGTTCGGTTCCTCGAGCAGGATGGTCCGGGCAGCGAGCTGGTCGACTATGCCGAAAACTACGCCGGCCGCCCTTGGTATCCGATCCCGTGGATCAGCGACGAAATCCCGAAGCGGTTCGCGCCTTCGTTCCGCCTCTCGCTCGACATGCCAGGCGGGCGCCGCATGACGCACGAGTGGGGCCCGGACGCGATCGGTGAAACCGGCCGGAAGACGATCGACCGCATGATCGAGAAAGCCTGCGAGGGCTTTGTCGATGGCTGATCAAGCAGCGCGGAATGTGGCCTCCGGACGCTTCGGCGTCCGGGAGCTCATCGAGGAAGCCCAGCGCGAGGCGTTCATGCGCCGTCGCGTCTACCCCAACCAGGTGCGCGCTGGGCGCATGTCGCAGGAAGACGCGGATCGCCGCATCGACCTCATGGAAGCGATCGTCACCCGGCTGACGCGCACCGCTGGCGCGGAGTGAACGACATGCGGCAGTACGACAACGTCGAGGACGACGGCTTCATCACGGTGGTCGGGCTGACCCGCAAGCCCGAAGTACCTGTGGACCAGCGCTGCGCGGATTGCCACCAGCCCATCGCGCCAGACGGATCGGGCCACCTGTCATGGTGTCCGTTCTTTGGCGACACGGATTGCCCGCGCCTGCTCACCCAAAACCGCCACCCGGCGACGAGCATCGGGGAGTGAGCCATGACGCAGAACCGTTCCACCGCCGTCATGCAGAGGCGCGTCGAGTCGCGGCAGAGCCTTGACGACTTCCCCACGCCGCCTTGGGCCACCCGCGCTCTGATCGAAGAAGTGATCGGCCCGCGGCTGTCAGGAGCCGATTGGTCGGCTGACCGAGTTCCGGGCGAATATCGCACACAGAACGTCTGGGAGCCCGCGTGCGGGCGCGGGCACATGGCGGCAACGCTGGCCGAGTACTTCTTTGCCGTGCACGCCTCCGACGTCGCTGACTACAGCGAAGAGGAAGTGCGGACCGCCGCATGGAGAGGCCAGTCCCGCGTTGCGGACTTCCTCGGGCTCGACGCCGTCCCACCGCACATCGAGAAACAGGGCGTCGACTGGATCATCACGAATCCGCCCTTCCGCCGCGCGCCAGAGTTTGTCCGCCGCGCCCTCGCCCTGCGCCCGCGCAGGGGCGTGGCGATGCTGACGCGGCTGGCCTTCCTCGAGGGCGTGGATCGCCATTGCAGCTTGTTCTTGCCTCATCCGCCGACCTTCGTCGCACAGTTCGCCGAGCGGGTGCCGATGGTTAAGGGGCGGCTCACCGCGACAGGCTCGACGGCGACCGCTTACTGCTGGCTGGTCTGGGACACCCGGCCCATCCCCACCGGTTGGTCGCGGACGCCGCCGCAGCTCATCTGGATCCCGCCCTGCCGCAAGCGCCTCGAGCGCAAGACCGACTATCCGGAGGCGCGGGCATGATCATTCAAGCCGAGCCGAACCGGGTGCTTCCGATCATCCTGAACCCTGAAATCCAGCGGCGCATCGTGGCGGGCCGGGTTCGCATCGTCCATCAGACGGGCAAGCGCTACGCGCGCCTTGAGCCCGGTGATGCCTTGTGGGTCCGAGAGGCCCTCACGATCCCCCATCGGCAATCTGGCGGAGACTGGTTGAGCGTCGTCTACAACGGCGACGGAGACCGCAGGGATCTGCGCTGGCCAAAGGTCATCGCCCGGCCCTCGGATGGGAAACTGCCGCCCAGCGCCATGCCTGTTCACGCGTCTCGGCTGACGCTCATCGTCACCAGCGTGCGCGAAATGCGGCTGCAGCAAATCAGCGAGATTTCGGCCGTCTCGGCGGGCGTGGACATGGAGCTTGGCGGCTTCGCGAACCCGCTGCGGCAGAACCAGGTGTTCGAGCACGCGGCAGAGGCCTTTGGGCGAATGTGGGACTGCGCGCTCGACACGGCGGCGCTGACCAACGCCTGCTGGACCGTCAACCCGGAGGTGATCGAGATCGGGATCCGCGCCATCGCGCGCAACATCGCCGATCTCGTCCCTGGCCTCGGCCACGGAGGCGTCCGGTGAAGAAGCGCGGCACGCCGGAGGCGGACATTCAGAGAGCCATCGTGAGCCTCCTGCGGGCGGTCCTTCCAAAGGGCTCGATCGTCCACCACGCGGCCAACGAGATCGCGGCTGGCGGGCGCGCTGGGCACGTGCGCCAAGCCATCCTTGTCGGCATGGGCGTGCACCCGGGCTTCGCTGATCTGGTGGTGCTCTCGCAGGGCAAGGTGATCTTCCTCGAGGTGAAGAGCAGCACCGGGCGCCTTCGCCCAGCGCAGGAGGCGTTCCGAGACGCGGTCGCAGAGCAGGGTTTCGGCTGGGCCCTCGTCCGTTCTGTGGACGATGCCTTGGCGGCGCTTCGCTCACACGGCTTTGCGACCCGGATCGCGGGGACGCCATGAGCGCGGCCTTCATCGAGGCGCACCGGAAGCGGCGCAAGTTCAGCACAGACGACCTTCGGGCGCTGATGGCCGAGGGCGTCACGCAGACCGAGGCGGCGCGCCGTCTTGGCGTCACGCAGGCCGCAGTGGCGCACAGGCTTGAGTGCGAAGGGCTGACCTGGCCGAGGACGCGGCGCGAGGTCGATCCGGACACTTTCGCCCGCCTCTGGAACTGCCACCGCATTTCGACCGACGAAATCGCGCAGTGGCTTGGAGTCAGCAGGCAGGCTGTCGGCGATCGAGCCCGGCGCATGGGGCTGCCGAGCAGAGCCAAGGTTCGGAAGCGGCTCGTCCGCGATGAGGAGCTGCGCGAGCTCTGGCTGGCAGGCGTTTCCACGACCGACATTGCGAAGCTCTTCGGTCTGGCAAGCCGATCCTGCGTCAGCCGGGCCGTTCTGCTGGCGGGCCTGCCGCGCCGGAAACGCGGCAAGGGCGGCAAGACGCACGGCGGCTGGATCGGAACGATCTCCCTCGAGGAATATCGGCAGATCAAGCTGGCCGAGCGCATGAAGGCGGAAATCGCCCGGAGGAAGGCATGAGGCGCGGCGCCCGCGCCGCGCACGCCCAGCGCGCGCAGGAGCGGGCGTGTGCGGCCTTTCGGCTACCCGAACACCCAGCAAGGCGCGCGGCCTCTCAGCAGCGCTCTACGGCGCTGCCACGGCCATGCCGATTTTTTCGACCGGCCGGGAGGCGCGGCGTTCGGGTTTTCCGCGCCGCTCCGCGCCTACGTGCCGCTTCGCTGCCCGATGGAACGTCCCCCCGAATTGATCAGGGGAGATTCCCATGAGCCACAGAGCCTCGTCATGGCTGGCCGAAATACCGGCGCGCGACCTCACGGGCTCGCAGTTTCGCGTGCTGTTCCATTTGTGTGACGCGCACAACTCGAAGCGGGATCCGGAGACAGCGTGCTTCCCGTCCCAAGAGCGGCTGCGAGAGGCAACCGGCCTGTCGAACGGTGGTCTGAACAACGCGCTCAACGCCTTGGAAGAGGCCGGCTTCATTCAGCGCGTGAGACGGACGCAGCCGGGCGCAGCGATCCAGCGCACCTACTACATCTTGGGCTTCGACCTTCCGCCACCACAAGAGCAAACTCCAGAAAGTGGAGTCGGAGCAAACTCCACTTTTGGCGAAGCAAACTCCACTTTTCAGGGGAGCAAACTCCACCTGAGTGGAGAGTATCCTGTAAGTAACAGAAAAAAAGAACAGGCGCGCACCGGAAACGTCGAGGCTCAAAGCCGGTCGGAGGCCAAGCCGTCCGCTTCACCACCAGCGACGCGCGAGCGGAGACCGAGCAGAATTGCTGAGAACAGCAATGCGCTTTCTGCGGACGTTCCGCTCGATCCCGAAGCCCAGCTCCAGAGGCTGGCGGACTGGATCAACTCCGGAGCCTACGTCCCGACCACCGTCATCACCAACACGAAGCGCGACGCTCTGCTGGCCGCTGGCCTCGTGACGCGCGAACGGCTCAGGCAACTGCAAATCTACTGAACGAAGGAGCAGGCATGGAATTCACAGCACGCACGATCGAGGACCGCATGGAGGAAGCAGCGCTGACGCTGCGCCGCCTGCCGAACCCACCCGGCTCTGGCCCGAAGGGCTTCGGGCAGTCTTGGCCTGAGTACGTCCACGAGGCCAAGCACGCCTACGGCTACCACGAGGCGAGGATCAGGGTGGTGCCGAGCGCCGCCGAAATCCAGCGGATGGACGAGTGCATCGATTGGCTTCGCTTCATCGGGCCGGAGGACGCACGGATCGTTTGGCTGCGCGCCGAGGGCTGGCGCTGGCGGCAGGTGTGCATCCAGGCGGGCTGCGTTCGGCAGACGGCTTGGCGGCGGTGGGTGGCGGCGCTGCAAACCATTGCCAACCACTTGAACAAGCAGGAGAAAACCGCGCGGCGCACGGCGGCGGCGAAAAAGGCGGCGGATGAACGCGCCGCGAAGCCGCGCGAA
>JAFLCY010000108.1 GCA_017303485.1 Rhodobacterales bacterium | reverse complement strand
GGGCGACCGGTGCTGCCATTGTTCATCCTGGACCCGGAGACCGAGGCGCTGGGCGCCGCGCCGAAATGGCGGTTGGGGCTTGCAGTGGCGGCGTTCGCGGGCGCGCTGGACGGGCTTCGTCTGCGGCTGGTGCTGCGGCGGGGGCCGGCGCTAGAGATCTTGCGCAGTCTGATCGCGGAGACGGGTGCGGGCGGGGTCTGGTGGTCGCGGCTCTACGATCCTGCGAGTGTGGCGCGCGATACCGGGGTGAAGGCGGCGCTGAAGGCGGCGGGGCTGGAGGCACGGAGTTTTGCCGGCCATCTTCTGCACGAGCCATGGGAGGTGGAAACCGGGCAGGGAGGGTCTTACCGCGTGTTCACGCCGTTCTGGAAGGCGGTGCGGGGGATGGCGGTGGCCAGCCCCGAACCTGCACCGAAGCTTCTGCGCGGGGTGGAGGCCTGGCCCGCCTCGGACCTTCTGGCCGACTGGCGGCTGGGCCAGGCGATGAACCGGGGGGCGGAGGTCGTCGCCCGGTATCAGGCAGTGGGAGAGCCTGCGGCTCACGAGCGGCTGCGGGCCTTTCTGGACGGGCCGGTCGAAGGCTACAGCGAGGCGCGGGATTTCCCCGCAGTCGCGGGAACATCGCGGCTGTCAGAGAACCTGACATATGGCGAAATCGGTATCCGCACAGTCTGGCATGCGGGTTTGCGCGCGCGCGATGAGGGGGCCCGGGGGGCGGAGAGTTTTCTGCGGGAACTGGCCTGGCGGGAGTTCAGTTATCATCTCATGCATCATTCGCCCGGGATCACGCGCGGCAACTGGAAGCCGGAGTGGGACAGCTTTCCCTGGCGTGGGGATACCGGGGATGCCGAACGTTGGCGGCAGGGGATGACGGGCGAGCCCTTTGTCGATGCCGCGATGCGCGAAATGTACGTCACCGGCACGATGCACAACCGCGCGCGGATGGTGGCGGCAAGCTATCTGACCAAGCATCTCCTGACGCACTGGAAGCTGGGGCTGGACTGGTTCGCTGACTGCCTGACCGACTGGGACCCGGCGGCGAATGCGTTGGGCTGGCAATGGGTGGCAGGCTCCGGGCCGGATGCTTCTCCGTTCTTCCGGGTGTTCAATCCGGCGGGACAGGCGGAGAAGTTCGATTCGGATGGGCGGTATCGCCGTCGCTTCGTGGCAGAGCTTTCGCGGGAACCGGGTACCGAGGCGTCGGGATACTTCGCGGCAGTGCCCCGGTCCTGGGGACTTTCGCCAGCGGCGCGATATCCGGAGCCGGTGATCCGGCTGGAAGATGGACGTGTGCGGGCACTTGCGGCCTATGCCGCACGAAATGCTTGAGTGACGCGCCGCCTTTGGCGAGACTGCGACGGATCGACAGGGACCCGGGGGTGTGGGCCGATGGAGGTGTTGACGACGGTTGCGGGCCAGGCTGGCCTGCCACGGTATTTCGCCGCCGTATTCGAGACGGCAACGCGGCTGGGCGAGGGGCGGCTGGAATTCGTGATGCCCGATGGGCGGCGATTCCGGACGGAAGGCAAGGCTCCGGGCATTGCCGCCGAGATCGGCGTGGTGAACCCCGACCTCTTCGCCCGACTCTTGCGCGAGGGCGACCTGGGCTTCTGCGATGCCTATCTGGACGGCTGGTGGACGACGCCGGACCTGCAGGCCTTTCTGGACCTGATCCAGCGTCCAGCGAACAACATCGTCGGCGATGGCTTCCCGGGCATTGGTCTGGTGCGGGCCTATGAGCGGATGCGGTTCTGGATGCAGTCGAACTCGCGCAGGCAGGCGAAGCGGAACATCGCCTACCACTATGATCTGGGCAACGAGTTCTACCGGCTCTGGCTGGACGAGACGATGACCTATTCCTCGGCGATCTTCCAGAATCCGCAGGAAAGCCTGGAAACCGCGCAGAAGCGCAAATACGCCAGCATGATCGACCAGATGGGCGCGCGGGCGGGTGAACATGTGCTGGAGATCGGCTGCGGCTGGGGCGGTTTTGCCGAATTCGCGGCGAAGGAACGTGGCTTGCGGGTGACGGGGCTGACGATCAGCCAGGCGCAGCACGATTTCGCGGTCGACCGGATCCGGCGGGCGGGCCTTGCGGACCAGGTGGAGATCAAGCTGCAGGACTATCGCGACGAGCGCGGCAGCTATGACGGGGTCGCCAGCATCGAGATGTTCGAGGCGGTGGGCGAGCGCTACTGGCCGGTCTATTTCGATGCGGTGCGCGACCGGCTGAAGCCCGGGCGACAGGCGACCTTGCAGATCATCACGGTGGCCGATGCGCGCTGGCAGCTTTACCGCAAGAGCGTGGATTTCATCCAGAAATACATCTTTCCGGGCGGCATGCTGCCAGCACCCGCCGTCCTGCGGGCCGAGGTCGAACGGGCAGGCCTGCGGATCAAGGGCTCGATCGAATTCGGCGAGAGTTACAGCCTGACCCTGCGCCGCTGGCACCAGAGCTTTGCCGAACGCTGGAACGAGGTGCGGAAGCTGGGATTCGACGAGCGTTTCAAGCGGATGTGGGATTTCTACCTCGCCTCTTGCGCGGGGGCATTTCAGGGTGGAAACTGTGACGTGACGCAGATCACGGTGATGCGTCCCAGTTGAGGGTCTTGCGAATGCCGACACCCATGCCGACAGGCGCCAAGCTGATGGCCGCAGCAAGCTTTGCGGTCGTGGGCTGGGTTCTGGCCAACTACTATGCAGTCAATGTGCCCGACTCCTCGTCGCTCGGTCCGATCCGGGAAGGGGCAGCGGCGGTCGGGGCGATTGTCGGCTGGAGGGTCATGGGCCCGGCAGTGGGCAAGGGGTACGTCGAGGCGGCGGGGTCGGGGATCAAGACGGCGGTGGTGCTGGCGGTGTCGGCCCTGTTCCTGCTGGCCCTGCGCGAGATGCTCGTGAACTCGATGAAGATGCGCTACGACGGTGCGCTGGACGCGATCCTGGATGTCTTCCAGATGATGGCGCAGCGGTCGCAGGCGCTCTTGTCGCTCGGGGTGTTCGGGACGATCCTGCTGGGCGGGATCATTGCCGGGCTTCTGACCGAGAAGGCCGGGCGGCGCTGGAAATAGCGTGTCCGTGTTGCCGGAAGACTGGTCGCCAGCATTGCGGGCGGTAGTGCTGGGGGATGCGGAAGGCCCTGCGGCGGCCGGGCGTATCGACTATTTTCAGGCAGTCATGGACCGGGTTCCGCAACTGATAGGCAGCGAGGCAGAGGCCCTGACGCTGGCCGGTCTGGTGATGCGGGCCTTCGGGCAATTGCCCGCCGAGGCGGTAGCGCGCCGGTTGCCCTCCTTGCGGGTCGAAACCGCAAGTCGGCTGCGCGCGGCGCAATCTGCAGCACGGCGCCTGCGGGCGGGGAGCGGTGAGGTCGAGATCGAAACCAGCGTGTCGTCCCATGCGGGGTTTTTCGCGGTTGAAACGCAGCGGCTGCGGCACCGTCGCTTCGATGGCGGTATGAGCCCGTGGCTGACCCGGGAGGTCTTCGTCGTGGGCGATGCCGTGACCGTGCTGCCATACGATCCGCTGCGGGACCGGGTACTCCTGATCGAGCAGGTGCGCATGGGGCCGATCGGGCGCGGCGACCCCTTGCCCTGGCAGTTGGAGGCAATCGCGGGGCGCATAGACCCCGGCGAGACCCCGGAAGATGCCGCGCGGCGTGAGGCGGTGGAGGAGGCCGGACTCTCCCTGGGCGCGCTGGAGAAGGTGGCGGAATACTACCCGACGCCGGGGGCGGTGGCCGAATACCTTTATTCCTATGTCGCGCTCTGCGACCTGCCGGACGGAGTGGCGGGGATCTTCGGCGCGGCGGAGGAGGCCGAGGACATCAAGGGGCACCTCCTGTCGTTCCAGGAGCTGACAGAGGTGCTGGCCTCGGGCGAGATCGGCAACGCGCCGCTGCTCCTGACCGTGCTGTGGTTGCAGCGGGAACGGGCGCGGCTGCGCGGGTAAGTGGGCGGTGCGTGGGCAGATTGCCCACCCTACGCAACCCTGCAGGGTGGGCAATCTGCGAAAATCACTAGAGGTTCAGACGAACCCATGCGCCGTTCCGGTCCGAGGACCGGACGCAGGCATCGACGAAGGCCACGCCTTCCAGCCCCTCTTTGAGACCGGGGAAGGTGGTGCCCGGCGGGACAGGCTCACCGGCCTTGGCGGCGCGGATGGCGCGGGCGGCCTCGGTGTAGATGTTGGCGAATCCTTCCAGATAGCCCTCGGGGTGGCCGGGCGGCACGCGGGTGACGCGGGCGGCAGCGGGAAGGGAGCCTGCGCCTCCGCGGGTGATCTTGCGCTTTTCCTGGCCGAAGGGCGTGAACCAGAGGTAGTTCGGGTCCTCCTGCGACCATTCGAGGCCGCCCTTCGAGCCGTAGACGCGGAGCCGCAACCCGTTCTCGTTGCCCGGCGCGACCTGGCTGCACCAGAGCATGCCCTTGGCCCCGCCCTTGTAGCGCATCAGGACATGGCCGTTGTCATCGACCCGGCGACCGGGGACGAAGGCGGTCAGGTCGGCGGCGAGGGTATCGAGCGTCAGGCCGGAAACGAAATTCGCCAGGTTGAAGGCATGGGTGCCGATGTCGCCTGTCGAGCCGCCAACGCCGGAGCGGGCCGGGTCGGTGCGCCAGTCGGCCTGTTTGTTGTCGACCGC
Source organism: Rhodobacterales bacterium (assembly GCA_017303485.1). Classification (GTDB taxonomy): domain Bacteria; phylum Pseudomonadota; class Alphaproteobacteria; order Rhodobacterales; family Rhodobacteraceae; genus Tabrizicola. The sequence continues at coordinate 8,632 of JAFLCY010000108.1, read as the reverse complement.
CTCGGTCAGCCAGTCCTGGATGTATTCGACGTTGACCAGGCGGATCTCGCCAAGGTCACCCGCCTCGATCATGGCCTTGGCCTGCCGGATCATCGGATAGCCCGTGTAGTTGTGAGTCAGCGCGAACACGACACCGCTGGCCTCCGCCGCTTTCGCCAGCTTCTTCGCTTCGGCCAGGGTGGCGGTCAGCGGCTTGTCGCAGATGACATGGATGCCCCGTTTCAGGAACTGCATCGCGACGGGGGCGTGCATGTGGTTGGGCGTGACGATGGCCACGGCGTCGATGCCGTCCTTGCGCCGGGATTCCTTCGACGCCATTTCGGCGAAAGACGTATAGGCGCGGGGCACGCCAAGGTCCTGGGCCGAAGCGAGGGCTTTCTCCGGGTTGGATGAGAAAGCACCTGCAACCAGTTCATATTGATCATCAATCCGGGCAGCAATCCTGTGGACAGCGCCGATGAAGGCGTCGCGTCCGCCGCCGACCATGCCAAGGCGGAGACGTTCGGGGCGGGCAGTATGGGCGGCGTCGATCATGGGTCACTCCAGTCCAAGCATGCGTCTGTTAGCGTAAACATCAGTACCCGCATCCGCGAAATCGTCAAAGGCCTTCTCGGTCACCCGGATGATATGGGCGTCAACGAAGGCGGCCCCTTCGCGGGCACCGTCTTCGGGGTGTTTCAGGCAGCATTCCCATTCCACAACGGCCCAACCGTCGAAGCCATACTGCGTGAGCTTCGAGAAGATGCCGCCGAAATCGACTTGCCCGTCGCCGGGAGACCGGAACCGGCCAGCGCGGTTCACCCAAGGTTGGAACCCGCCATAAACGCCCTGCCGACCGGTTGGGTTCAGTTCGGCATCCTTGACGTGGAACATCTTGATCCGGTCGTGATAGATGTCGATATGCTCAAGGTAATCAAGATGTTGCAGCACATAGTGCGACGGGTCATACAGCATGTTGGCGCGGGCATGCCCTTTCACGCGGTCAAGGAACATCTCGAACGTGATTCCGTCGTGCAGGTCCTCGCCGGGGTGAATTTCGTAGGCGATGTCGACGCCGCAGTCCTCGGCATGGTTCAGGATCGGCAACCAGCGGCGGGCCAGTTCGTCAAAGGCTTCTTCCACCAGGCCCGCAGGGCGCTGCGGCCAGGGATAAAGATAGGGCCAAGCCAGCGCGCCCGAAAACGTGGCATGCGCCGACATGCCCAGGTTCTTCGAGGCAGTCAGCGCCATTTTCACCTGATCCACCGCCCACGCGGCCCTTGCCTTCGGGTTGCCGCGGACCGCGGGCGCGGCAAAGCCGTCGAACGCGGTGTCATAGGCGGGGTGGACCGCGACCAGCTGGCCTTGCAGATGGGTGGAAAGTTCGGTCAGCTGAAGGCCCGCATCCTTCGCAATTCCCTTGAACTCATCGCAATATGCCTTTGACGACGCAGCTTTTTCCAGATCGAACAATCGGCCGTCCCAGGATGGGACCTGCACGCCGAGATATCCGCAGTCTGCCGCCCATTCCGTGATCGACTTCCACGAGTTGAACGGTGCGGCATCGCCCGCGAACTGCGCCAAAAAGAGGGCCGGTCCCTTGATCGTCTTCATCTCATGTCCTCCATTCCGGGCCTTAGCGCCCGCGTTCCACCTTGACCGGAACCTCCAGGCCTTGCCTTTCGGTCCAGTCCTGCTTGTCGATAGCCGCGATCAGGGCGCGGGCCAGGAATTCCCCCGCGCGTCCGACGTCTTCGCGCACGATCAGTATGTCCTGCCGGAACCGGCGCAGGACGGCGATGGCTTCCTTGGCTACTACGTCGAAATCGCGGCCAAGGACGCGGCCCGAGCGTTCCACCGCGGCGATGGTGGCCATCGCCGCGGTTGTCGAGCCGACGAGGATGCCGTCGGGCGGGTTCGGCAGGGTGAAGCGGTCGGCAACGGCGGCCTCCACCGCATCGCCGCCGCTGTCGGAGGTCACGGATCCGGCCAGCTCGAAAGGCGTGCCTAGCAGCGCGGCCTCGTCCGAGAAGCCGACGATCATGTGACGCGCATACATGTGCGCGCGGGGGGGGGCGACAAGGAACAGGCGTTTGCGGCCAGTTTCGACCAGGGTACGGGCTCCGATGCGGCCGAAGGCTTCGTTGTCGAAGTCAAAGTAAAGATGGTCGATACCCATCGCTGTCCGGCCATGCGCGGCAAAGGGAAAGCCGTGGTCGTGCATATAGCGAATGCGGGGATCGTCTTCCTTGGTCTGGTTCAGGATGATGCCGTCGGCGCTTTCGGTCTCGACGATGTAGCGGATCGGCTCCATCGGATCCTGGTCGGGAAAGAAGGGCATCACGACCAGATGGTAGGCCGTGCCGCGGAGCGCGTTGGCGATGGAGTAGATCAGCCGCGACGTGTGGTTCATCACGTCTGTCTCGGTCGACAGCACCAGCGCGATGACGTTGGTCTTGCCCGTGCGCAGGCGAACGCCGGCACGGTTGGGGCGGTAGCCAAGTCGGGAGGCGGTCTCGCGCACCCGGCGCTTGGTGTCCTCGCCAATGTCGGGGGCGTCCTTCAGAGCGCGGGAAACGGTGGCCACGGCGAGGCCGGTGGCGGCGGCGATGGTCTTGAGCGTCGGGCGCTCGGCCTCCGAATCAACGGTCGGGAGCGGGGTGTGATCAGGGGGCATTGGCATGATCCTGATCCTTCGGAACGCGGGCCCCGGCAGAAATGCCGTGAGCCGCTGATACTGATTCGATTGTTAGCGCTATCTTTGCGTTTGCAGAAACGGCCTGGGAGACACGAAGGGCTTTTCCCAATCCGCAGGGTGATTTGACGGTGATTTGGCAGTGCAGCATCGGTGTGGTCTTGCCCTGAATCCCTGGCCGAAACGGCGCGGAACATACCTGAATGAAAACTTCTGCAAGGGGCGGCGACAAGCGAAAAGATTGGTTGATCGGGAAATCTATAACGTTATAGGCTAATTCTATAACGATATAGCAACCGGGAGGAACGGATGAAACTGACGAAACTGACGGCGGTACTTTGCGCCTCGGTGGCGATGCCAGCCATGGCGACCGAGCTTGAAGTCACCCATTGGTGGACGAGCGGAGGCGAGGCTGCGGCGGTTGCCGAGCTGGCCAAGGCCTTCGACGCTTCGGGCGACAAATGGGTAGATGGCGCCATCGCTGGCGGTGGCGGCACGGCGCGTCCGATCATGATCTCCCGCATCACCGGGGGCGACCCGATGGGAGCGACCCAGTTCAACCATGGCCAGCAGGCGCTGGAACTGGTCGAGGCCGGGCTGATGCTGGACCTGACCGATGTGGCGGAAGCGAACAACTGGAAGGAGGTCGTCTATCCGCCGAGCCTTCTGGATGCCTGCACCGTCGATGGAAAGATCTATTGCGCGCCGGTGAACATCCACTCGCCTGAATGGCTGTGGCTGAACAACAAGGTCTATACCGACCTGGGCCTGCCGGTTCCGACCAACTGGGACGAGTTCGTGGCGACCGCCCCGCAGGTGGAAGCGGCGGGCAAGATCCCGCTGGCGCTGGGCAACCAGCCCTGGCAGTCGAACCTTGCCTTCGGCGCGATGCAGATCGCGGTGGCCGGGCTTGACGCCTGGAAGGCCGTGAACATCGACAAGAACATGGAAGTGGCGGCGGGCCCGGAATACGCCAAGGTCTTCCAGGCTGCGGCCGACGCCCGGAAACTGGCGGCGAAGTCGACGGTTCAGGACTGGAACCAGGCGACCAATTTGGTGATCACCGGCGAAGCGGCCGGGCAGATCATGGGCGACTGGGCGCAGGGCGAATTCCAGGTGGCAGGCAAGGTTGCGGGCACCGACTACACCTGCCTGCCGGGCCTGGGCCTGAACGAATACATCTCGACCGGCGGCGACGCCTTCTACTTCCCGAAACTGGACGATCCGGAGAAGGAAGCCGCCCAGAAGCGCCTTGCCGCCCTTTTGGTCAGCCCGGAAGTTCAGGTCGCCTTCAACCTGAAGAAGGGCTCCTTGCCGATCCGGGGCGACATCGACCTGTCGGCTGCCAACGACTGCATGAAGAAGGGTCTGGAGATCCTGGCCGGCGGCAACATCGTCCCCTCGGGCGACATGAACTGGAACCCGGACGTGCAGAAGCAGGCCGAGGACCTGATGGTCGAGTTCTGGAAATCGGAGATGCCTGCGGAAGAAGCCCAGGCGAAATGGGTAGAAATCCTGAAGACGGGCCTCTGAGGCCGGCTTGATGACGAGGGGCGGTCTGGCAACGGACGGCCCCTTTTCCACCCGAAAGCGAACAGGGGGCAGGGGCCGATGTCAGAGACACGTCCGCGGGCGCGATGGAGCCGCAACATCAGCGCGAAGATCGCGGCTATCCCGATGGTGGCGACCGCGCTGGTGGTCTTCCTTGGCGGAACGATCTGGACGGTCGTTTATTCCTTCACCAACTCCAAGCTCTTGCCGAAACTGCAGTTCGTCGGCTTTGACCAGTACGAGCGGCTATGGTCGACAAGCCGCTGGCTGATCTCGATCGAGAATCTCCTGTTCTACGGCGTGATGTCGCTGGTGTTCACCGTGGTGATGGGCTTCGTCCTCGCGGTGCTGATGGACCAGAAGATCCGCTACGAGGACACGTTCCGCACCATCATGCTGTACCCCTTCGCGCTGTCGTTCATCGTGACCGGGCTGATCTGGCAATGGATCCTGAACCCGCAGTTCGGGATCCAGGGCATCGTGCGCGGCTGGGGCTGGGAGAGTTTCAGCTTCGATCCGCTGAACAACCCGCAGACGGTCCTGTACGGCCTTTTGATCGCTGGGCTGTGGCAAGGCACGGGCTTTGTCATGTGCCTGATGCTGGCGGGCCTGCGCGGCATCGACGAGGATATCTGGAAGGCCGCCCGCGTTGACGGCATTCCGACCTGGAAGACCTATGTGGTGGTCATCATCCCGATGATGCGCCCGGTCTTCATCACCACGCTGGTGATCGTCGCATCCGGCATCATCCGGCTCTACGACCTGGTGGTCGCAATGACCTCTGGCGGGCCGGGGGGCAACGCATCCCAGGTTCCGGCGATGTATGTGTACGACTACATGTTCCAGGCGCAGAATCTGGGTCAAGGCTTCGCGGCCTCGACCATGATGCTGCTCAGCGTGCTGATCGTGCTGATCCCCTGGGCTTACCTGGAATTCGGAGGCAAGAAGCATGGCTGATACGTCAATGGCCCCTGCCGACGCGATGACCGGCCCGCGCGGCGCGAAGCCGAAGAAGAACCTCTCGCCCCGCAACATCATGCTGTACGGCACGCTGATCGTGGTCTCGGTCTACTACCTCCTGCCGCTCTGGGTGATGGTGATGACGAGCCTGAAGGGGATGCCTGAGGTGCGGCTGGGCAACATCTTCGCCCCGCCCGTCGAGGTGACCTTCCAGCCCTGGTCCGAGGCTTGCACCGGCCTCAACTGCGACGGGCTGAGCCGCGGCTTCTGGAATTCTGTCCTGATCACGGTGCCGTCGGTGATCCTGTCGATCGCGATCGCATCGGTGAACGGCTACGCGCTGATCAACTGGCGCTTCAAGGGGTCGGACGTGTTCTTCACCATCCTGATCTTCGGGTCGTTCATCCCGTACCAGATCATGCTTTATCCCATCGTGATCCTTCTGCGCGAGATGGGGATCTACGGCACGCTCTGGGGCCTTATCATCGTGCATACGATCTTCGGGATGCCGATCCTGACACTTCTTTTCCGCAACTACTTCAGCGCCATGCCGGAGGAGTTGTTCAAGGCCGCCCGCGTCGACGGCGCGGGATTCTGGGGCATCTACTTTCGGATCATGCTGCCGATGTCGTTGCCGATCTTCGTGGTGGCGCTGATCCTGCAGGTGACAGGGATCTGGAACGACTTCCTGTTCGGTGTCGTCTTCACCAAGCCCGACCTTTACCCGATGACCGTTCAGCTGAACAACATCGTCAACTCGGTCCAGGGGGTGAAGGAATACAACGTCAACATGGCCGCGACCGTGCTGACCGGCCTCGTGCCGCTGATCGTCTACTTCGTCTCTGGCAAACTTTTCGTCCGCGGTATCGCCGCCGGTGCCGTGAAAGGCTGAAACATGGGAAACTCGATTGAAGTCAAGGACCTGACGCTGAGTTTCGGCTCGGTTTCGGTTCTGAAGAAGATGAACCTGGATGTGGCAGAGGGGGAGTTCATCGTGCTTCTGGGCCCCTCGGGCTGCGGGAAGTCGACGCTTTTGAACTGTCTTGCTGGTTTGCTGGACATCACCGACGGACAGATATGGATCAAGGGCAAGAACGTGACCTGGTCGGAACCGTCGGAGCGCGGGATCGGGATGGTGTTCCAGAGCTATGCGCTTTACCCGCAAATGTCGGTGCGCGGAAATCTGAGTTTCGGCCTGAAGAACGCCAAGGTCCCGCAGGCCGAGATCGACAAGCGGATCGCCCGGGCGGCGGAGATCTTGCAGATCCAGCCTCTGCTGGACCGCAAGCCGGCGGCGCTGTCGGGTGGGCAAAGGCAGCGTGTGGCCATCGGGCGGGCGCTGGTGCGCGACGTGGACGTGTTCCTGTTCGACGAGCCCTTGTCCAATCTCGACGCCAAGCTCCGCAGTGAGTTGCGGGTGGAGATCAAGCGCCTGCACAACGCTTTGGGCAACACCATGGTCTATGTGACCCATGACCAGATCGAGGCGCTGACGCTGGCCGACCGGATCGCGGTGATGAAGGGGGGCGTGATCCAGCAGCTTGCCGCCCCGCTGGAGATCTACAACAGGCCGTCGAACCTGTTCGTGGCAGGTTTCATCGGCAGCCCGTCGATGAACTTCCTCAAAGGCAAGACCGTGGACGGGGGCAAGGCCTTCCAGTTCGGGGCGACGAAGATCGACCTTGCCGGATACGACGGCGGGGCCGTGCTGGAGCGGGACGGCGCGATCCTGGGGCTGCGGCCCGAGCATATTGCCGTATCGACGAGCGCGGTCTCGGGCCCGTCGATCCCGGCCGAAGTGGAAATCGACGAGAATCTCGGAGCGGACAGCCTTTTGTGGCTGAAGGCCGAAGGGACCAACATGAGCGTGCGCGTCCCGGTCGAGGGGCGGTTGCCTGCCGGAACCAGGGTGCATCTGGGGCTGGATATCGCCAAGGCCTCGCTCTTTGACGGAAAGACCGAACAGAGGATCTGACAATGCTCGATCTGGCGGGCTGCTGGACGCTTTCGGATGAAAGCGGCGCCCAAGTCATTGCCTTCGACCTGCCCGGCGACGGGATCTCCGCGCTGGTGAGGGCCGGGGTGCTGCCCGACCCGTACTGGGGACGGAACGAATACGACTGCCGCTGGGTCTGCGAGCGGGACTGGGTGGCGACCAGAACCTTTACAGTGGACCGAACGGACCTGCGGCTTGAGATCGACATGCTGGACACGGTGGCCGAGGTCTTCGTGAACGGCCTGTCGGTCCTGAAGGCCGAGAACATGTTCCACAGGCATGTGGCCTATCACCTGCCGTCACTGCGGCTCGGTGAAAACGAGATCAGCATCCGCTTTGCCTCCCCGGTCCGCGAGGGGGCAAGGCGGCAGGCAGAGATGCCGTTCTTCATCCCTTACCTGGCGCAGAACTGCCCGATTCCGAATGGCAACATGCTGCGTAAACCGGCCTGCGACTTTGGCTGGGACTGGAACATTGCCCTGGCGCCGTTCGGGGTCTACGGCGATATCCGGTTGGTGCCCAATGGCAGGCAGGTGATCTACACTCCTGTCATCCAGCAGGTACATTCGCCCGGAGAGGTCGAAGTCCATGTCACCGCCTGGCTGTCCGGGGGCGATCTGGACGCAGAGGTTACGCTGGCCTGCGGTGGGGAAACCACGACGCAAAAGGCCAGGCACGGCAAGGTGACGCTGAGCGTCACGCTGAACGATCCGCAGCTTTGGTGGCCGAACGGACAGGGTGATCAGCCGCTGTACGACCTGACCCTGACAAGTGGCGAGGCCACGTGGTCCTGTCGGATCGGTCTGCGCGAGATGGAGCTGATCACCGAAAAGGATGCGGTCGGCACCGGCTTCAAGTTTCGGGTGAATGGCCGCGACGTGTTCGCCAAGGGCGCGAACTGGATTCCAGCCGATGCGCTGGCGTCGAACATCACGCAGGCATCGGTGCGCGGCCTGCTGCAATCGGCCATCGACGCCAACATGAACATGATCCGCGTCTGGGGCGGGGGACGGTACGAGCCGGATTGGTTCTATGACCTCTGCGACGAGATGGGGTTGATGGTCTGGCAGGACTTCATGTTCGCCTGCAATCTTTATCCCTCGACCGACGACTTCATTTCCGTGGTCCGTCAGGAAGCTTTTGAACAGGTGCGGCGACTGCATCACCACGCCTGCATCGCGCTCTGGTGCGGGGACAACGAGCTGATCGGTGCGCTGACCTGGTTCCCGGAAAGCCGGGCCAACCGGGACCGCTATCTGGTCAACTATGACCGGCTTAACCGCGCGATCGAGTTGCAGGCACGGAACGCCGATCCGGCGCTGAACTGGTGGCCGTCCTCCCCATCCCCCGGCCCCATGTCCTTTGGCGACGCCTGGCATGATGACAGCGCGGGCGACATGCACTTCTGGTCGGTCTGGCACGAGGGGAAGGACTTCGATCACTATCGCGAC
>JAFLCY010000107.1 GCA_017303485.1 Rhodobacterales bacterium | reverse complement strand
GAAATTGAAGGCTATCAGACCGATGTAAATTACGAGCGCAACCAGGAAGCAGAGTTTGAAACCGCCCTCAATGAGGCACAGAAGAACCTGGAAAAAGTGCGCGCCGACCATAACCTGATGACCGAAGCCGCAGGCCGGGGAAGCCTCGTTCGCGGCGGGCAACCAGTGCCTCGAACTGGACGCGGCTGGTGTGCGCTTCGTCACCGGCGGGACTGCGGCGCGGGTGGTGTGGCTCGGGCCGAACGGCCGCTGGCGGGCGCAGCCGCTGCCCATGGTCCATGGTGCGCCGAGCCAGGGCGCGTTCGCCATCGCCAGTCGCGGCGAACAGAGTGTGGTGGTCGGTGGCGACTACCGCGACCCGGCTGCTGCGGCCGGGGTGGCGGTGGTCGGGCGATGTGGCGCTGGTTTCGTGCCGAGCCAGGGTGCGGGGCTCGGCTTTCGCTCGGCGGTGCGCTGGCTCGACGACCACACCTTGCTCGCCGTGGGCGAGCAGGGTGCGAGCTGGTCTGGCGATGGCGGCCGCACGTTCGTGCCGTTCGGTGCCACCGGCTGGCATGCGCTCGCCGTGGCGCCCGAGGGCTGTGTCCATGCGGCGGGAGCTGCGGGGCGGCTCGGCAAGCTGCTGCGCCGCTGAACGGCGTCGGTTCCGCCGCGTCGTGGCAAACGGCTGGGCTTGCCTCTTGGTTGGTTCGCTCTGGAACGCTCCAATCGCCGCATGTTCGCGCCGTGGAGCCGTCGTCTCGCCGTTGTTCTAGGCCGCCTATCCCTGGCTGCCCGTCGGCCTTCTCATGAAGGACCAGTACCGCTCCCGCGATCATATCGCCGCGATCCGGGCGCCGCTCCTTATCCTGCATGGCGCGAAGGACCGGGTGATCCCGCAAGGCTTCGGCAAGCGCCTTTTCGACGCGGCGCGGGACCCCAAGACCTTCCTCTCGCTCGGCCCCGTCGGGCATGAGGCGCTGTTCTCTCCCGCAACCTGGGAAAAGGAAGCGGCTTTCCTTGACCGGACCTTCCCTCCTTGACCCTGCCCGCGCTCCGTCCCATTTCTGGGGCCTGACCGCATGAGGCCCCCATGACCGACGCCCCCTTCCGCCCCTTCGACACCCATCTCGACGAAGCCACGGCCCTTGCCACCCTGCGTGAGGCGACGGCAGGGGCCGATGATGGTGAGTTGTTCCTCGAACGCCGCCGGGCGGAAAGCATCGTTCTTGACGACGGACGCATCCGGCAGGCCACCTATGACGCCTCGCAGGGCTTCGGCCTTCGTGCCGTGCGCGGCGAGGTCGCGGGCTACGCCCATTCCACCGAGATCACCGAAACCGCGCTGCGCCGCGCCTCGGAAACCGCCCGCCTTGCCGTGGGAAGCGGCGGTGGCACCCTGGCCCCGCCGCCGCGCGGCACCAATACCCGGCTCTACCGCCCCGACGATCCGATGGCCGACGCCGCCTTCCCGGTGAAGATCGAGCTTCTGCGCGAGATCGACGCCTATGCCCGCGCGCTCGACCCCCGGGTCGTGCAGGTCTCCGCCGCGCTCTCCGCCGCGCTGCAAGAGGTGGAGATCCTCCGCCCCGAAGGCACGCGGCTCGCCGATATCCGCCCGATGGCACGGCTGAACGTCTCGGTGATGATCGAAGAAAACGGCCGCCGCGAACAGGGTGGCACCGGCATGGGCGGGCGGTACGGGCTTGCGGCGCTGATGGCCCCCGAAACCTGGAAACCGATGATCGCCGAGGCCCTGCGCATCGCCCAGGTCAACCTCGGCGCGGTCGAGGCCCCTGCCGGCGTGATGGACGTGGTCCTCGGCCCCGGCTGGCCCGGCATCCTCTTGCACGAAGCCATCGGGCACGGGCTGGAGGGCGACTTCAATCGCAAGGAAACCTCGGCCTTTGCCGGGCTGATGGGTAAACAGATTGCCTCCAAGGGCGTGACTGTCCTTGATGATGGCACAATTCCCGACCGCCGTGGCTCGATCAGCATCGACGACGAGGGCACTCCATCGGCGAAGAACGTGCTGATCGAGGACGGCGTGCTGGTCGGCTACATGCAGGATCGCCAGAACGCCCGGCTGATGGGCGTCGCCCCCACCGGCAACGGACGGCGCGAAAGCTTTGCCCATATCCCGATGCCCCGGATGACCAACACCTACATGCTCGCGGGCAAGGACGACCCCGCCGGGATCGTTGCCTCGCTGAAGGACGGCATCTACGCCGTGGGTTTCGGCGGCGGCCAGGTCGACATCACCTCCGGCAAGTTCGTCTTCTCCTGCACCGAGGCCTACCGGGTGAAGAACGGCGTCATTGGTGCAGCGGTCAAAGGAGCCACCCTGATCGGCGACGGCGCTACCGCGCTGAAAGGCATCCGCGCCATCGGCAACGACCTCGCTCTCGACCCCGGCATCGGCAACTGCGGCAAGGCCGGGCAATGGGTTCCGGTGGGCGTTGGCCAGCCGACGCTTCTGATCGAGGGGCTGACTGTTGGCGGTGCAGCGACATGATGGGGACGGCATGACCACGCGCTTTGACACGGAGAGGCGGCGCGTCGGGGCTTTCTTCGGCGCCCTGACCGGCATCTTCCTGCTCTTGCTGGGCGGCTCGACCGTGTTCTTCCACTATCAGGAAGGCTGGAGCTGGATCGACGCCTGGTTCTTCACCGTCACCACCGTTTCGACCGTGGGTTACGGGAATCTCGTCCCGGCCACCACCATTGGCAAACTGGTGACGACCGGGCTGATCTTCTCGGGCATCGGCCTTTTCGGCCTGGCCGCAACGCAGATTGCGAACAACTTCGTCAACGGTCGCCATCGCCCGCCACACGACCCCGGAGATCCGCAAGAGCCGGGCAGCAAATCAGACTGACCGTCCCCGTAGGGTGGGCAATCTGCCCAAGCGCAGCGTCAAATGTTCACTGTTTACCCCAAAGGCCGATCACGATAACCTCCCGGCGCAGTGGCTGCCGGAAAGGACGTCTCATGCTCGACCTGTTCAATCGGTTCAAGACCCGCCCCGCGCGGTATCGGGTGGACGGAGTCTCCACATGATCCTCGTCGGCCAGTACGACAGCCCCGTTACCCGCCGCGTCGCCGTGGCGCTCAATCACTACGGCATACCCTTCACCCGCGACACCCGGTCGATCTTTGGCGAGGCCGCAGCCGTGGGCAAGATCAGCCCCCTGACCCGCATCCCCGCCCTGGTGCTTGACGATGGCGAGGTGCTGATCGACAGCGCCGCGATCCTTGACCATCTCGACGAACAGGCGGGCGACCGCGCCCTTTGTCCGCCCGCCGGTCCGGCCCGCCGCCGGGTCTTGCAGATGACCGCGCTGGCGCAGGGCACGCTGGAAAAGGTCGCCGCCGTGGTCTACGAGCGCCATTTCCACCAGGGCTCCAGTCAAAGCGCCGAATGGCTGACGCGCTGTCTCGGCCAGGCCCGCGCGGGCCTTGACGAACTCGCCCGCCGCCTTGGCGCGCCCTACGCCTGCGGGGCAGAGCTGAGCCATGCCGACGTGATGATCACGACGCTCGTCTGGTACATGCAGGACCGGATGGACGAGGTCCTCTCCCCCAACGCCCATGCAGCCCTCCTCGCGCTCGCCGCGCATTGCGAGACGCTCCCCGCCTTCCGCGCCGCCGCGATCAGCGATTTCGAGAAGATGCCGAAAGGCTGACCCCGATGGCTCGTCGGTGACTTCGTCCCCCCTCGCCGTCCCCGACGAGAAGACGAAGTCGCACGAGGAGGCTCCCCCGCGCCTATCGCCCGAACTTGCCCTTCAGCGCATCGGCAAAGGCATTCCCGCCCCCCTGCGGCCCCGACTGCATCGGTCCCCGCACCGGCTTTGACGGAGCCGCCCCCCGCTCCCGCATCTGATCCTTGGCCGAGGCGCCGCCGTCCGACTTCATCGTCAACCCGATGCGCTTGCGACCCACATCGACCTCGACCACCCGGACCTTGACCACGTCGCCGGCCTTCACAACCGCATGCGGGTCCTTCACGAAGCTGTCCGACAGCTGGCTCACATGCACCAGCCCGTCCTGATGCACGCCAATGTCCACGAAAGCCCCGAAGGCCGCCACGTTGGTGACCGTGCCTTCCAGCACCATCCCGGGCTTCAGGTCAGTGATTTCATCCACACCATCGGCAAAACTCGCGGTCTTGAAGGACGGCCGCGGATCGCGCCCCGGCTTTTCCAGTTCCGCCAGAATGTCCTTGACCGTCGGCAGGCCGAAGCGATCATCCACGAAATTGGCCGGGTTCAGCCGCTTCAAGACCGCCCCGTCGCCCATCAGAGCGCGAATGTCCCGCCCGCAAGCCGCAACTATTTTCCGCGCCACATCATAGGCTTCCGGGTGGACCGAGGACGCATCCAGCGGCTCCTTGCCTCCCGAAATTCGCAGGAAGCCCGCCGCCTGCTCGAACGCCTTCGGCCCCAGCCGCGCGACCTTCAGCAGGTCTTTCCGCGTGGCGAACGGCCCGTTCGCATCGCGATGCGCGACGATGGCCTCGGCCAGCCCCGGCCCCACGCCCGACACCCGCGCCAGCAAGGGCGCCGAGGCGGTGTTCAGGTCCACCCCCACCCCGTTCACCGCGTCTTCCACCACCGCATCCAGCGACTTCGCCAGCCGGTGCTGGTCCACGTCATGCTGGTACTGCCCCACCCCGATCGCCTTCGGCTCGATCTTCACCAGTTCGGCGAGCGGGTCCTGCAAGCGTCGGGCAATGCTGACCGCACCCCGCAGCGAGACGTCCAGCTCGGGGAACTCCCGTGCTGCCAGTTCGGATGCAGAATAGACCGAGGCCCCGGCCTCACTCACGATCACCTTCACCGGCTTCGCCGCGCCTCCGGGCAATAGCGCCAGAAGGTCCGCGACCAGCTTTTCCGTTTCCCGGCTGGCGGTGCCGTTGCCGATGGCGATCAGCTTGACGCCGTGCTGACCGATCAAGCGGGCAATCGCCACCTGCGCCCCCTTCAGGTCCATCCGCGGCTGGAACGGATAGACCGTATCGGTCGCGACCAGCTTCCCCGTCGCATCGACCACGGCGACCTTCACGCCCGTCCGAATGCCGGGATCAAGCCCCATCGTGGCCTTGCCGCCTGCTGGCGCGGCCAGCAGCAAGTCCTTCAGATTCCTGGCAAATACCCGGATCGCCTCGGCCTCCGCCGCCTCGCGCAGTTCCGCCATCAGGTCCAGCGTCAGGCTTGTCTTCAGCTTGACCCGCCAGGCCCAGGCTGCCGCCTCGCGCAGCCATTTGTCACCGGGCCCCTGTCCCCCGGCCCCCACCGCCGCGCCACAGGCGCGCTCGGAGGGGCTTTCGCCGCGCGGGGCCTCGGCATCGACCTCCAGATCAAGGGTCAGCACCTCTTCGTTCCGCCCCCGGAACATCGCAAGCGCCCGGTGGCTCGGCACCCGCGAAAACTCCTCGGTATGGGCGAAATAGTCGGAAAACTTGGCCCCTGCCGCCTCTTTCCCCGCCACCACCTTCGCCGCCAGCTTGCCCGCCTTGCGCATGTGATCGCGCAGCCGACCCAGAAGCGAGGCATCCTCGCTCAAGCCCTCGGCTACGATGTCGCGCGCGCCCTCCAGCGCCGTCTTGGCATCCGGGAAGCCCTCCGACAGGAACCCGCCCGCCAACACCGCAGGATCGGCGGAACGGTCAGACAGGATGGCATCGACCAGCCCCTGCAATCCCGCCTCTCGCGCGATCATTGCCTTGGTGCGGCGCTTGGGCTTGTAGGGCAGATAAATATCCTCCAGCTCGGCCTTCGTCACCGCCCCTGCGATGGACTTGGCCAGCGCATCGGTCAGCTTGCCCTGCTCGGTGATCGAGGCGAGGATCGCCCCGCGTCGCGTTTCCAGTTCGCGCAGATAGCCCAGGCGCTCCTCCAGCTTGCGGAGCTGGGTGTCGTCGAGGCCCCCGGTCACTTCCTTGCGATAGCGCGCGACGAAAGGCACTGTGGCACCGCCGTCCAAGAGTTCCACCGCCGCCGTCACCTGCTGCGGAGTCGCCCCGATTTCGGCGGCAATCGTGCGGGGGATCAGGGCCAGGCTCATGCGAATCCTCGTGCGTTGGGGCGGGCACCATAGCGGCCACACCCGGGCATCGGAACCCCTCCTCGTTCGCCTTCGTCTCCTCATCGGCATCGCGAGGAGGGACGAAGTCAACGACGAGCCGGACGTTACCCTGTGATCCGCCAGACCCGCAGCGCCTGGTCCTTGATCCGCCCCTGCAAGTCGCCGGACACCCACCAGAGGACAAGGCTCAGGGCGATCAGGCAGACGGCCAGAGGCCAGACCTCGCAGTAAAGTGCTGCGAGCGGTCGGACCGACAGGTGCAAAGCCGACATCCAGGCCGAGACGAGATCGCCGATGCCCTGCCCCAGCGAGGACAAGAGCGGCCGATGCAGCGCCGAAACCAGCGGCAGCGCGACCAGGGCAAACGCCGCGCCGATCTGCAGCCGGTTCACGCGCCTGCGCCAGGCGATCAGCCGCCCGGTGCGCGCCTCTGCCTGCGGATCGGCCACCATCGGTGCCGGGGCGCTGTTTTCGGCATCGGTCGGGCCATCGCCGACCCGCAATTCGGTCGGCAACAGAAGCGGCGCATAGCCATCGGCCCCGGTCGCGATCTTCTGCAGGACCGAACGGTGCAGGATCGGCGCGCCGCCATGTTCGGGACCGGCGGGCTTCGGTCGCTGCTGATAGCGATAGCTCGCGGCCAGACCGGACCGGGAATCGTGGATCACCGCCCTTGGATAGCGCCGTGCCTCGAATTCGGCCTTGGCGCCGGGGACAAAGCGCAGGTCCTGCCCCTCGGCGGCCGCCATCACCCACAGCAGCGGGTCCATCGCCACTGCATCGTCGGGATAGCCACCGCCCACGTCGGAATGCATCCCCGCAAACCAGCACTCACGGATCAGCGTCGGTGCAGCATCCGTCCCGGCCGCGGTCTGGTCGAACTGCAGCGGATGGAAGGTCAGCCGCTCGTCATCCAGTGCCAGCACCTGATCGGCGCGGCGCACGATCCGCGCGCAAACCCGGTTGCGGAAGGTGATCGGCCAGACGCACCAGCTCCAGACCCGGCGCAAGGCTTCCAGCGGAAATCCGTAGGCCTCGACCGTGTCGAAGACCGCCATATGCCGGATGCAGACCTGACCACCCTCCTGCCCTGCGGGCGTCATGGCTCCAAGATCGGGGCGCAGGGCCGGGTCGCGCGCCGCCAGCACCTCGGCATGGGTCGGCTGGCGAAAGAGCCGCCGTTTCGCGCTGATCGTCCGGTCGCGCAGCCAGCGCAGCGCCCCGATCCAGGGCGCCATCTTCAGCCCCCCGTTCGGACCAGTTTCCCAGAGCGGCGCCGTGCTTGCCCGATAGGCCTCCCAGGCCCGCGCGGCGTTGCGCTTCATCTCGGCGTCCGTGACCGCCCGGTCGCCGATCATCAGCGGCATCAACCCCTGAAAGCGCAGCATCCCGGCCAGCGTCCTGACCGTGAAGGCCCCGCGCGAGAACCCGAAAAGGTAGATCTCGTCGCCCGGCTGCCAGTTCCAGCACAGGAAACGGTAAAGCTTCCTGACGTTCGAGGGCACCCCGATCCCGGTCGCCCCGTCGATCAGCCGCAGCACCCGGTTGCCGGACGTACCCACGCCGGGAATGTAGCGCGCCAGTTGCAGTTCCGCCGGGGTCGCGCCGGATTTCTCGGTCTTGTCCAGCGCCGAATAAAGCCGCCAGACATTCGATTCCTGCTGGGAAAAACTGCTGCCGGTCCCGTCGGCAAAGATCACCAGCTTCCTGCCCCGCCAGGGCGGCGTGATTGGAGAGGGGACGACAGGTTCGACGGACATGCGAAACCTCCGGTGCAATGGTCGGGCGACAAATGGGTTTTGGCGGCTGGGCCGCCGGAATGCGCAGGAGGATGGCACAAAGCTGCCCGGCCGCAAAGTGCGGACAGCCCGACCCTTCGATGTGATCGGATGGCCTCTCCGGCTCTACGGTTCTGGTCGGGGAAACGGTTAGCCCTCTCAGCCCGGACAGACAGCCATGCGCAGGTCCCGGGTCCTGCCCGTAACGCTGGCGTCAGGTTGTCCCGGCGCCGTCCGGCCCCTTGGCCCCCCGATCCAGAGCCGCATTGAAGGTCGCTAGTTCCTCGGGCGCCATATGCAGGATGAACCGGTCGTCCGGAAACTGCCCGGTCTCGACCTCCGTACGGAATTCGGTGAAGGCCGCCACCCTCTCGCGCTGAAGGCGATCGTATTCAGCGGCAAAGTTGCGATAGACCTTGGAATGCCGCGGCATCTTGCCCCGATGTTCGCCCAGAATATCCATCGCGAACAGGTACTGCGCATCACAGCCCGCACCGGACCCCATCGACCACAAGAGGAGCCCCTTCATCCGGCGGCTGATCTCGGATGCGACTTCTTCCGGCACCACCTCGATCTCGACCGCGAATGCCCCCGCCGCCTCGTAGGCCAGGCATTCCCGGTATAGCGCCAGCGCCTGCTCGGCCGTCTTGCCGACCGCGCGGAACCCACCAGTCCATGTGGCGCGGCTGGGGACAAGGCCGACATGGCCGACAACTGGAATATGTTCCGAGGCCAGATAGCGCACGGTGTCGATACCGGCCGAGCAATACATCGCATCCGCCCCGGCCAAGAGCAGCTTGCCGCAAAGCCGCAGGTAGTCGTCACGCGTGCCTGCCCCAAGATGATCCATGCCCGACATGGAAAACAGCGTCGGCGCGACCTTGCGGTACTCCGGGTTCAGCACCAGCTCTGGCGGGACGGAGACGACGTCGATCCCGGCTTCCTCGGCGGCGGCGGCCTCGTCGAGGGTAAAGACGCGCAGCATGGTCAGTTGCCGCTTGCCTTTCCAGGCGCGCAGATCGGCAACGGTCGGGCGGGTGCGCGCCATTCCTAACCCTCCAGTCCGATTTCGATCATGCCGTCCACGATGCGCGCCGGATGGGTTCGCAGCGCGGTCACGCAGGGCAGCCGCATGGCTTCGCCCGTCTTGTAGTTCAGGCGGCCGTTGTGCTTGGGGCATTCGATCTCGTCGCCCATCACCAGCCCGTCGGAAAGATGCACATGTTCGTGGGTGCAAAGACCGTCGGTGGCGAAGACCTCGCCATCAGGATCGCGATAGACCGCAAAGGTCCGTCCGCCGTGATCAAAGCGGATCAGGTCCTCGGGGTCGATTTCGTCGACGGGGCAAACGGTTATCCATTGCATGCTGTCACTCCTTCATTCCGCCCCGGGCGGGGATGGTCTGGTGCAGATCCTCGCGATAGGGGCGCGCGGTCGGCGGCAGGGTCTTTCTCAGGTAGTAGCCCTTCTCGTGCCGCTGGCGCAGGATTGCCGGGACCATCTCGGCAAAGGCCGCCGGGATCGAGGGGCAGGCCACGGGCAGGTCATCCTTGACCAGCGCGTGCAGGCGCGGCAGGGCGTGGTAGGGCACCATCGGGAACATGTGGTGTTCGATATGGTAGTTCATGTTCCAGTAGATGAAGCGGCTGACCGGGTTCATCAGGCAGGTGCGGCTGTTCAGCCGGTGGTCCAGCACGTCCTCGGCCAGCCCGCCATGCTGGATCATGCCGGTCATGAACATGTGCCAGGCCCCGTAGATGCGCGGGCCGCCGATCAACATGATCGGGATAAAGGACTGCCAGCCGATCGCGGCGAGGATCGTCACGGCATAGATCGCCACATGCACCCGCGCCCAGAAGATCGCCTTTCCGGCTTCGGCCTCGGGGATATAGTTCCGCTCGTCGGGGCTGAGGTTGCCCGCCGCATTGCGGACCAGCACCTTCATCCACTGCCAGATGTCGACGATCCCGATGAAATGCAGGACGCTCAACAGAACCGAGCTGGGATGCATGAAGGCGATCTCGGCATCGCGGCCGACGATGATCGTGTCGGTGTGGTGGCGCGCGTGGCTCCAGCGCCAGGACACCGGATTGCGCATCACCATGAAGCTGGCGATGTGGTAGACGACGTCGTTCATCCAGCCAGTGCGGAAGGCGGTGCCATGGCCGCATTCGTGCCAGCGGCTGTCGCAGGCCGAGCCGTAGAGAACGCCGTAGACCGCCCAGAACGGCACGCACCACCATGTGCCCCAGAAGGCGATGCCGCCCCAGGCCGAAAGGCCGAGGAGAGCGAACCAGATCAGGGTGTCGCGGATCGCCGGGCCATCGCGGCGTTGCATCAGCTCCTTCATCACCTTGCGCGGCACTTCGGAATGATACCACTCGGCCGAGACCAGCCCGCGCTCGACTGCCAGTGCCGCGCTTGGGCCGGTGAGCGAATAGTCGCGGCGTTCGACAAGGGTGGCATCATAGGGCATGGGGCTCTCCGATTGTCAGGCCTGCGGACGCCCGGTCAGCGGGCGGAAGTTGCCCGACGGGGTGGGATAGGGATCGTCCGGTTGCGCCGCGATCGCGCGGATGCGGGTTTCGGCACCCGACAGCGCGGCGGCCCCGTCCAGCACGCCAAAGCGCGCGTCATAGCGGCGTTCATCCCCGGCTCTCAGCCAGATCATCTCGCCCCGCTCGCGCGCGGCGCGGTTGCCGAGAACGTGATGGGTCGAGGGCTCGATGCCAAGCGCATAGGCGCCCGCCTGAAGGTGCTGCCATTGATAGAGGCAGGGGAGCTGGTCCTTCCGGGTGGTCACCTGCAGGCCAAGCGCCAGCCGGTCGTTCAACAGGGCCACGGGCACCTCGCCCCTCGCATCGGCGACGGTTTCATGCTGCCAGACCTGCTCGGCAAAGCGGTCCTGCGGGGCGGGGATCAGGGCGTAGCCCGTGCCCTGTTCGCGGTAGCGCGTGGCATGGGCGGCCCAGACCACATCGGCGATCGGCGCGACGTAGCGGGCGCCTTCGGCCAGCAGGGGCGCGCCGAGGTTGACGTGATAGAAGAACATGTGCGGCGTGGGCGCGAAGCCTTCGTTCACCACCCGGTCGGTCATGCGGATTTCGCTGCCGCCAAGATCGGCCTCGATCCGGCGGGTCAGGACGAGATGCTCGCCGAAGGTCGTGGCCTGCCGCACGCTGCCTTCGGCCCAGAGGATGCAACGGTCGCCCTCCCAACGCTCGCCGTAGCCTGTCAGTCTGGCGGGGATGTTGGCGACGCGGCCATGCAGGGCTTGCTTGACAGTCTTGATGCCGGGATAGCCGTAGGTGCTGGCATCCACCTCTTCCGGGCCAAGGACATGGTCCAGCCCGCAGGTCACCAGAAAGCCGGTGAAGCTGCGCGCCCAGCCGTAGCCGCCCTCACCTTCGGGCTCGTGCAGAGCCGGCGAGCGCAGCCCCGAAGGCCCATGCCAGCCGAGCGAGATTCCGCGCCAGTCCACTTCGGCAATGTCCATCGCCCGGTCGACCAGAACGGCAAAGCGCAGGCCCGATCCGGTGCGGAAGTCCAGCATCCGGATGCCGCGTTCCGTGCCATCGGCAAGCTCCATCAGCCGAACCCCGCCATAGGCGGCAAGCTGGCCAGACCGGCGCCGGAGGTCGTCACGGGTCAGGGTTTCGCCGAAAAGCTCCATGCCCGGCCCTCAGCCTCCGGATGCCGGTGTGGCAGCAACCGGCATCGAGCGCATCTGCGCCACGGTCTCGGGTTCGGCGCGGCGGCAGGCGACCGGCGGCAGTTGGCGGGCGATCAGGTCCATGTCCTCCAGCACCCGCGTCCCGATCTCGCGCAGTGCGAAGGTCAGCGCCCCGGCCCGGTGCGGCGAGAAAAGCATGTTCGGCACCCGGCGGATCGGGTCGTCCTTGGGGACGGGTTCGACCGGAAACACATCCGTCGCCACCCGTATGCGTCCCGAGGCTGCTGCTTCCGTCAGCGCCGCGAAATCCGCCGCAGCCGCCCGCGACATCAGCAGAAGCATCGCCCCAGGCTGCATCAGCCCCAAGGCGCGGGCGTCGATCATCCCGGCATTGTCGGTGGTGATCGTCGCCATGACAAAGACGAAGCGGTTCCCCGCCATGAGGTCGTCAAACCCGACCGGCTCTACGCCCAGCCGCTTCAGGTGGCCGGGCGGCAGCCAGGGGTCGAAGACCCGGACCCGGCAGCCGAAGGGCGCAAGCAGGCGGTAAAGCGCCCGCCCGAGGTCACCGAAACCGATGATACCGACAGTGGACCCGGCGAGAAGCTCTGATTGCCTGTTGCCCTCGAACAGCCATTTCTCCTGCCCGGTCAGGAAAGCCGCATGTTCGCCGTGGATGTTCCGCGCCAGCGAAAGCGCCATGCCAAGCGCCATCTCCGCCACCGGGGCCGCAAAGACCGCGCCGGGCGCAAGCACATGAATGCCGCGTCGGAAACACTCGGCATAGTCCACATTCGGCAGGAAGTTCGTCTCGACGTTGAAGATCGCCCGCAGCTTCGGCGCCATGGCCAGCCGGTCCGGCCCCATCGGCTGCTGCGAGATCAGGATCTCGGTCTCGGGCAGGTGGTGGGCGTAGAACGCGTCGCGGTCCCCGCCCTGCCACTCCGTCACCTCATAGCGCGAGCGCAGATCGGCAAGCTCTGCGGGCGAGAAGATTTCGTCCGTCGCACGGGGGGCGGGGTCGTATAGAACGCGCATGTCTTCTCCTTTCCGCTGACGGATTGCCGCAGCCAAACAGGGCAGCGTCAGACGAGGATGTGGTCCCCGGTGATCACGTCCTCGACGTCCTGGATCGAGGATGTCTTCGGGCTCAGGTCATCCGCCACCACCGTTCCCCGCCGCATCACCACCATCCGGTCCACCACCTGAAAGACGTGGTGGATGTTGTGGGCGATGAAGATGCAGGAATGCCCGGTATCCCGCGCCTCGCGGACAAAGCGCAGCACACCCTGGGTTTCGGCGACACCGAGATTGTTGGTCGGTTCGTCCAGGATGATCAGGTCGCTGTCGAAATACATCGCGCGGGCGATGGCCACGGCTTGCCGCTCACCCCCGGACAGCGAGCCGATGGGCGTCGTCGGCGGGATGTTCTTTGAGATGCCGACCCGCTTCAGAAGGTCACCCGCAACCTCGTTCATCCGGTTCAGGTCCAGACGCCCCAGATTGCCCGTCGTAAGTTCGCGACCCAAAAACAAGTTCCGCGCGATCGACAGTTGCGGCACCAGGGCGGAGTCCTGATAGATCGTCTCGATCCCCGCGGCGATGGCATCGTTGGTCGAGGTCATCCTGACAGGTTTGCCCTTGATGCGGATTTCACCCGAAGTGTAGGGCACCGCGCCGGACAACACCTTGATAAGCGTGGATTTTCCTGCGCCGTTGTCTCCCAGCAGGCCGACGATCTCGCCTCGCTGGATGGTCAGGTTTACGTCGCGCAGGGCATGAACGCGGCCGTAGGATTTTTCGATGTTCCGCATCTCGACGAGGGGTTGCTCGCTCATGCTCAGGTTCCCGCGTTGTGCCGGCGCTCCAGCGCGGCATGAAGCGCCATCATTCCCAGAATGATCGCACCGATGAAGATGTTGTAGGCAAGGCCCGGCACCCCGATCAGGACGATGCCATTGCGCATCAGCCGCAGGATCAGGACCCCCAGCACCGTGCCGATGATCGTGCCTCGCCCGCCGGTCAGGACGGTGCCGCCGATCACCACCATGGCGATGACCTCCAGCTCGTAGCCGGTGCCGGAATTCGGGTTCGCCGCCGAAACCCGGATCGACGAGATGATCCCGGCCAGGGCGGCCATCGCCGAGGACAGCATGAACAGGATCACCTTGACCCGCTGGATCGGAACACCGCGGTTGCGCGCGGCACCCGGGTTGCCGCCCGTGGCCTGGGTCCAGTTGCCGAACCGGGTGCGGGTCAGGATGAAGTGAAAGATGAGC
>JAFLCY010000106.1 GCA_017303485.1 Rhodobacterales bacterium | reverse complement strand
TGTTCGGTGCCGCAATCGTGGACGCGGATGATGCAGTCCTGCGCCACGTCGACCAGACGGCGGGTCAGATAGCCCGAGTTGGCCGTCTTCAGGGCGGTGTCGGACAGACCCTTCCGGGCGCCGTGGGTCGAGTTGAAGTATTCAAGAACGGTCAGACCTTCCTTGAAGTTCGAGATGATCGGCGTCTCGATGATCTCGCCCGAAGGCTTGGCCATCAGGCCGCGCATCCCGCCAAGCTGCTTCATCTGGATGACCGAGCCCCGGGCGCCGGAGTGGGCCATCATGTAGACCGAGTTCGGTTCCTTTTCGGCGCCGTTCTCATCCGTGCGCGCGGCAGAGATCGTGGCCATCATGGCCTCGGTCACCTTGTCGTTGCACTTGGTCCAGGCGTCGACGACCTTGTTGTACTTCTCGCCCTGGGTGATCAGGCCGTCGAGGTACTGCTGTTCGAAGCCGGCGACCTGGTCCTTGACCTCGTTGACGATGGTCCACTTGTTGTCGGGGATCACCATGTCGTCCTTGCCGAAGGAAATCCCGGCGCGGAAGGCTTCGCGGAAGCCGAGGGTCATGATCTGGTCACAGAAGATCACAGATTCCTTCTGGCCGCAGTAGCGGTAGACGGTGTCGATGACGGTCTGCACGTCCTTCTTCCGCAGAAGACGGTTGACCAGTTCGAACGGCGCTTTCGCGTTCAGCGGCAGGAGGTTGCCAAGCCGCAGGCGGCCCGGGGTGGTCTCGTAGCGCTTCCAGACGATGTTGCCGGTCTCGTCGACCTGGCGGAGGCGCGCCTTGATGCGGGCGTGCAGATGCACCGCACCGGCAGCCAGCGCATGCTCGACTTCCTCGATGTCGGCAAAGGCCATGCCCTCGCCCACCATGCCCTTGCGCTCCATGGTCACGTAGTAGAGGCCGAGAACCATGTCCTGCGACGGCACGATGATCGGCGCGCCGTTGGCGGGCGACAGCACGTTGTTCGTCGACATCATCAGGACGCGCGCTTCCAGCTGGGCTTCCAGCGAAAGCGGGACGTGGACGGCCATCTGGTCACCGTCGAAGTCGGCGTTGAAGGCCGAGCAGACGAGCGGGTGCAGCTGGATCGCCTTGCCTTCGATCAGGATCGGCTCGAAGGCCTGGATGCCCAGACGGTGCAGCGTCGGCGCGCGGTTGAGGAGAACCGGGTGTTCGCGGATGACTTCATCCAGGATGTCCCAGACCTCGGGGCGCTCCTTCTCGACCAGCTTCTTGGCCTGCTTCACGGTGCTGGAAAGGCCCTTGGCCTCCAGCCGCGAGTAGATGAAGGGCTTGAAGAGTTCGAGCGCCATCTTCTTCGGCAGGCCGCACTGGTGCAGCTTGAGTTCCGGGCCAGTCACGATGACCGAACGACCCGAGAAGTCGACGCGCTTGCCCAGAAGGTTCTGACGGAACCGGCCCTGCTTGCCTTTCAGCATGTCCGACAGCGACTTCAGCGGGCGCTTGTTGGTGCCCGTGATGACGCGGCCGCGACGGCCGTTGTCGAACAGAGCATCAACCGCTTCCTGCAGCATCCGCTTTTCGTTGCGGACAATGATGTCCGGCGCGCGAAGCTCGATCAGGCGCTTCAGGCGGTTGTTGCGGTTGATGACCCGGCGGTAGAGGTCGTTCAGGTCCGACGTGGCAAACCGGCCGCCGTCCAGCGGGACCAGCGGGCGCAGTTCCGGCGGAATGACCGGAAGGACGGTCAGCACCATCCATTCCGGACGGTTGCCGGATTCGAGGAAGCTTTCGACGATCTTCAGCCGCTTGATGATCTTCTTCGGCTTCAGTTCGCCCGTCGCCTCTTTCAGCTCCTCACGCAGCTGCTCGGCAGTGGCGTCAAGGTCGATCGCCGCCAGCATCTCGCGGATCGCTTCGGCACCGATGTTCGCTGTAAAAGCGTCGGCGCCGTACTGGTCCTGCGCGTCGAGGAATTCCTCTTCGGTCATCAGCTGGCCGTAGACGAGGTCGGTCAGACCCGGCTCGATGACGACGTAGTTTTCGAAGTAGAGAATCCGCTCAAGATCCCGCAGCGTCATGTCGAGCATGAGGCCGATCCGGGACGGCAACGATTTCAGGAACCAGATGTGGGCGACGGGGGCAGCGAGCTCGATATGGCCCATCCGCTCGCGACGCACCTTCTGGAGCGTGACTTCAACGCCGCATTTCTCGCAGACGACGCCGCGATACTTCATGCGCTTGTATTTGCCGCAGAGGCATTCGTAGTCCTTGATCGGCCCGAAGATGCGCGCGCAGAAGAGGCCGTCACGCTCGGGCTTGAAGGTCCGGTAGTTGATGGTTTCCGGCTTCTTGATCTCGCCATACGACCAAGACAGGATCCTCTCCGGCGATGCCAGAGAGATCTTGATTTCGTCGAAGGTCTTGACCGGAGCAACCGGATTGAACGGGTTGGTCGAGAGTTCCTGGTTCATTTCCAAATCCTTGAAAGGGGGCGGTCGGAGAAGTGTGGCGGGGTGAACCCCGCCCTACGTAGGTCGGGGTTCACCCCGACTTGCGCTCACTCCTCCTCCGCATCCAGGAGTTCCATGTTGAGGCCGAGGCCCCGTACTTCCTTGACGAGAACGTTGAACGATTCCGGCACGCCGGCTTCGAAGTTGTCCTCGCCCTTGACGATCGACTCGTAGACCTTGGTCCGGCCTGCTACGTCGTCCGACTTCACCGTCAGCATTTCCTGCAGGGTGTAGGCGGCGCCGTAGGCTTCCAGAGCCCAGACCTCCATCTCGCCGAGACGCTGGCCACCGAACTGCGCTTTACCACCGAGCGGCTGCTGGGTGACGAGCGAGTACGGACCGGTGGACCGGGCGTGCAGCTTGTCGTCGACTAGGTGGTGCAGCTTCAGCATGTACTTCACGCCGACGGTGACCTTGCGCTGGAACTGCTCGCCTGTGCGGCCGTCGAACACCACGGACTGGCCCGAGGTGTCAAAGCCAGCGCGGGTCAGCGCGTCGTTGACGTCAGCCTCCTTGGCGCCGTCGAAGACCGGGGTTGCAATCGGCACGCCCTTGGTCACGTTGCCCGCAAGTTCCAGGAACTCGTCCTCGTCGCGGCCCGCGAAGGCCTCTTCGTAGGTCTCGTCGCCGTAAGCCAGACGGACAGCTTCCCGCACCGGAGTCATGTCGCCGGACCGGCGATATTCCTTCAGCGCCTCGTCGATCTTCAGGCCCAGGCCGCGCGCGGCCCAGCCCATGTGGGTTTCCAGGATCTGGCCCACGTTCATACGGCTAGGCACGCCTAAGGGGTTCAGCACCAGATCGACCGGGGTGCCGTCCATCAGGAACGGCATGTCTTCCACCGGGACGACCTTGGAGATGACGCCCTTGTTACCGTGACGGCCGGCCATCTTGTCGCCCGGCTGCAGCTTGCGCTTCACCGCGACGAAGACCTTGACCATCTTCATCACGCCCGGAGGCAGGTCGTCGCCGCGGCGCACCTTTTCGACCTTGTCGTCGAAGCGGTGGTCGAGTGCGCGCTTCTGCGCTTCGAACTGGTCGTGCAGGGCCTCGACTTCCTTGGCGTCATTCTCTTCGCCAAGGGCCAGCTGCCACCACTGGCCGCGCGACAGCGTGCCCAGAAGTTCGTCGTCGATGGTCGACCCGGCCTTGATGCCTTTCGGTCCCTTGACGGCGGTCTTGCTCTTGATGAGCGTTTTCAGGCGCGCGTAAATGTTGCGCTCCAGAATGGTCAGCTCGTCGTCGCGGTCGCGGGCCAGGCGTTCGACTTCCTCACGCTCGATCTGCAGAGCGCGTTCGTCCTTGTCGACGCCGTGGCGGTTGAAGACCCGCACTTCCACGATCGTGCCGTAAGCACCGGGCGGCAGACGCAGCGAGGTGTCGCGGACGTCCGATGCCTTTTCGCCGAAGATGGCGCGGAGGAGTTTTTCCTCCGGCGTCATCGGGCTTTCGCCCTTCGGGGTGATCTTGCCCACGAGGATATCGCCCGGCTGCACTTCGGCGCCGATGTAGACGATGCCCGCTTCGTCGAGGTTGCGCAGGGCTTCCTCGCCGACGTTCGGGATGTCGCGGGTGATCTCTTCCGGGCCCAGCTTGGTGTCACGGGCGGCGACTTCGTATTCCTCGATGTGGATCGAGGTGAAGACGTCATCCTTGAGGATGCGCTCGGAGATCAGGATCGAGTCTTCGTAGTTGTAGCCGTTCCAGGGCATGAACGCGACGACGACGTTCCGGCCCAGGGCCAGTTCGCCGAAATCGGTGCAGGGGCCGTCGGCGACGACTTCGCCACGCTTCACCGTGTCGCCCACCTTCACCAGCGGACGCTGGTTGATGCAGGACGACTGGTTCGAGCGCTTGAACTTGCGCAGACGGTAGATGTCGACGCCCGGCTCACCGGGTTCCAGCATCTCGGTCGCACGCACAACGATACGGGTCGCATCGACCTGGTCGATGACACCGGCCCGACGGGCCATGATGGCGGCGCCGGAGTCGCGCGCGACGACCGCTTCGATCCCGGTGCCAACGAACGGGGCATCGGATTGGAGCAGAGGCACGGCCTGACGCTGCATGTTCGAGCCCATCAGCGCGCGGTTTGCGTCGTCGTTTTCCAGGAACGGGATCAGCGAGGCCGCGACCGAGACGAGCTGCTTCGGCGAAACGTCGATCAGGTCGACGGCATCCGGCGGGTTCAGCATGAATTCCCCGGCCTTCCGGCTGGAGATCAGGTCGTCGGTGAAGCGGCCTTCCGCGTCCTGGCCGGCGTTGGCCTGGGCGACGGTGTGGCGCATTTCCTCGGTCGCCGACATGTAGACGACCTCGTCGGTCACCTTGCCGTCGATCACCTTGCGATACGGGGTTTCGATGAAGCCGTATTTGTTCACGCGGGCGAAAGTGGCCAGCGAGTTGATCAGGCCGATGTTCTGGCCTTCGGGCGTCTCGATCGGGCACATCCGTCCATAGTGGGTCGGGTGAACGTCGCGGACTTCGAAGCCCGCACGCTCGCGCGTCAGACCGCCCGGCCCGAGGGCCGAGAGGCGACGCTTGTGCGTCACTTCAGACAGCGGGTTGGTCTGGTCCATGAACTGCGACAGCTGCGAGGAGCCGAAGAATTCCCGCACCGCAGCCGCCGCCGGCTTCGCGTTGATCAGGTCCTGCGGCATGATCGTGTCGATTTCGACCGAGGACATGCGCTCCTTGATTGCGCGCTCCATGCGGAGGAGGCCGACGCGGTACTGGTTTTCCATCAACTCGCCGACCGAACGCACCCGGCGGTTGCCGAGGTGGTCGATGTCGTCGATCTCGCCCTTGCCGTCGCGCAGTTCGGTCAGGGCCTTGATGCAGGCCACGATGTCGCTGCGGTCCAGCGTGCGCTGGGTGTCCGGCTTGTCGAGGTCGAGGCGCATGTTCATCTTCACGCGACCGACAGCGGAGAGGTCATAGCGCTCCTTGTCGAAGAAGAGCGTGTCGAAGAGGGCCGAAGCAGCTTCGACGGTCGGCGGTTCGCCCGGACGCATCACGCGGTAGATGTCCATGAGCGCGGTGTCGCGGCTCATGTTCTTGTCCACCGCCATGGTGTTGCGGATGTAGGGCCCGACGTTGACGTTGTCGATGTCGAGGACCGGAATGTCGGTGATGCCCTGGTCGAGCAGAAGCTTGACCGTGCCACCCTTGACTTCGCCGTCGCGGTCCAGTTCCCAGGTCAGTTCGTCACCGGCCTCGACCCAGATCTCGCCGGTTTCCTCATTGATGATGTCTTTGGCGACGTAGCGGCCAAGGATGTGGTCGAAGGGAACCAGAAGCTCGGTGACCTGGCCTTCGTCCTTCCACTTCTTCACCATCCGCGGCGTGGCTTTCTCGCCCGCTTTCAGGATGACTTCGCCAGTCGCGGCATCGACCAGATCATAGGCCGGACGGGTGCCCGACACGCGCGACGGGAAGAACTTGGTGACCCAGCCCTTGTTCTTGACGTACTTGAAATTGATCGTCTCGTAATAGGCATCCATGATGCCTTCCTGGTCCATGCCAAGCGCATACAAGAGTGTCGTCACCGGCAGCTTCCGGCGGCGGTCGATGCGCGCGAAGACGATGTCCTTGGCGTCGAACTCGAAGTCCAGCCACGAGCCGCGATACGGGATGATGCGGCAGGCGAACAGCAGTTTGCCCGAGGAATGGGTCTTGCCCTTGTCGTGGTCGAAGAACACGCCGGGCGAACGGTGCATCTGGCTGACGATCACCCGTTCGGTGCCGTTCACGATGAACGTCCCGTTCGAGGTCATCAGGGGCATGTCGCCCATGTAGACGTCCTGTTCCTTGATGTCCTTGACCGACCGTGCCCCGGTGGTTTCATCGACATCGAACACGATCAGGCGCAGCGTCACCTTCAGGGGCGCCGCATAGGTCATGTCGCGCTGCTGGCATTCATCCACGTCGTACTTGGGCTTTTCCAGCTCGTACTTGACGAATTCCAGGACCGAGGTCTCGTTGAAATCCTTGATCGGGAAAACCGACTGGAACGTGCCCTGGATGCCTTCGTCGTCCAGCGGCTTGTCGCTGTCGCCGGACCGCAGGAACAGGTCGTAGGAGGATTTCTGAACCTCGATCAGGTTCGGCATCTCCAGAACTTCGCGGATCTTGCCGAAGTAACGGCGGACGCGTTTCTGGCCAACATAAGCTTGCGCCATGTTTGTCTGTACCTTTCATTTTCGCTGGCGCACCACCCGTCGGGCCACGGGCGCGCACCGCTTGCGAAGAGACCGAAGGGTTCCATTCGTGCCGCCCGTCCCGAAGGGCGGCTCCCGAACCCCATCGCGTCTGGGGAGAGGCTTTCACGAAAGCCCCTTCCAAGACGCGCATGGCTGGGACCGAATTCCTCGGCCCCAGCCCTGCAGTATTGCCGGGGTTACCCCCGATGTCCGATTACTTCAGCTCGGCCTTGGCGCCAGCTTCTTCGAACTTCTTCTTCATCGCCTCGGCGTCGGCTTTCGACACGCCTTCCTTGATCTTGCCACCGGCTTCGGTCAGGTCCTTGGCTTCTTTCAGGCCCAGACCGGTCAGTTCGCGCACGACTTTGATCACGTTGATCTTGTTCGCGCCGGCGTCGGTCAGGACGACGTCGAACTCGGTCTTTTCTTCTTCAGCCGGGGCAGCAGCGCCAGCAGCCGGACCAGCCATCATCACAGCGCCGCCAGCGGCGGGCTCGATGCCATACTTGTCCTTCAGGATGGTCTTGAGTTCCTGAGCTTGCAGGAGGGTCAGACCGACGATCTCTTCGGCGAGTTTGTTCAGATCAGCCATTTTTCAGTTCCGTTTGTTAAGATGGGTTCCAACGATGCGGGATTCAACCACACCGGGCATGGATCAGGCCGCAGCCTTTTCCTCGATGGTCGACAGGATGCTTGCGATGTTCGAAGCAGGCGCGCCAATGGCCCCGGCGATGTTCGACGCGGGCGCACCGATGCACGACACGATCTGAGCGATAAGCTCTTCACGCGACGGCATGGAGGCCACGGCCTTGACACCGGCCTGGTCCAGAACCGTGTCGCCCATTGCCCCGCCGATGATGACGAACTTGTCGTTCGACTTGGCGTAGGCCTCGCAGACCTTGGCCGCAGCCACGGGGTCTTCCGAGAAGGACAGCACGGTCATGCCCGTGAGCAGGTCACCCATCTTTGCAGAGGGCTTCCCTTCAAGGGCGATCTTGGCGAGCGTGTTCTTGGCAACGCGGACGGACCCGCCCACATCGCGAAGCTTCGCGCGCAGGTCCTGCATCTGTGCAACCGTCATCCCGGTGTAGTGGGCAACCACCACAACGCCAGAGCTTTCGAAGATCTGGCCGAGTTCCTCGACCACTTTCTCTTTCTGGGCTCTATCCACAGTTTCACTCCAAGGTTGGGGGTTTCCCCCCGGCTCATGTTTGCCCCGGTGACGGGGCGTTCGGGTCCGTTTCAGGTTCCCGAGCCAAGATCACCCGAAGGTGGCCCAAATCTCGTTCCCCATCTCGGGCAGGATTTATGGCGTTTGCGCGCCACCCACCGTCTCGGACAGAACCGGGCCTGGAAACGAATTTCATGGCCCGGGTAGTATCCCGGTTTCCCGGGAATTTCTTACGCCTGGGTCGCCGAAGCGATATCGACCGACACGCCCGGGCCCATGGTCGAGGACAGCGACACCTTCTTCAGGTAGGTGCCTTTCGCGCCCGACGGCTTGGCCTTCGACACGGCGTCCACGAAGGCGCGGATGTTCTGCGCCAGCTTGCCGTCGTCGAACGAGACCTTGCCGACGCCCGCGTGGATCACGCCAGCCTTCTCGACCTTGAACTGGACCTCGCCACCCTTGGCCCCCTCGACGGCCGCTTTCACGTCCATCGTCACGGTGCCGACCTTCGGGTTCGGCATCAGGTTGCGCGGCCCGAGGATCTTGCCCAGACGACCGACCAGCGGCATCAGGTCCGGGGTGGCGATGCAGCGATCGAAGTCGATCTTGCCCTGCTGGATCTGCTCCATCAGGTCTTCCGCACCGACGATATCCGCACCGGCGGCCTTGGCTTCCTCAGCCTTGGCGCCACGGGCGAAGACGGCGACACGGACAGTCTTGCCGGTGCCGTTCGGCAGCGCGACAACGCCACGGACCATCTGGTCGGCGTGACGCGGATCGACGCCCAGGTTCATCGCGATTTCCACCGTCTCGTCGAACTTGGCCGAGGCCGCGCCCTTGATCAGCTTGACCGCGTCTTCAACGGTGATGTTCGCCTTGCCAGCGAAGGCTTCGTTCGCCTTGGCGATGCGCTTTGCAATCTTTGCCATGGTTCTCAGCCCTTCACTTCAATGCCGCAGGACTTGGCCGAACCGAGGATGATCTGCATCGCAGCTTCCACGGAATTGGCGTTCAGGTCCTTCATCTTGGTCTCGGCGATCTTGCGCAGCTGGGCCGCGGTGATCGAACCGGCGACTTCACGGCCGGGCTTCATCGAACCCTTGGCGCGCGAACGCTTGCCGACGGCCGGCAGACCGGCAGCCTGCTTGATCAGGAACGAGGCCGGGGCGGTCTTCAGCTCAAGGCTGAACGACTTGTCCTGGTAGTAGGTGATGATGACCGGCGTCGGGGTGCCCGGCGGGATGTCGGCGGTCTTCGCGTTGAATTCCTTCACGAAGGCCATGATGTTCAGCCCGCGCTGACCGAGGGCCGGGCCGACCGGCGGCGACGGGTTGGCCTGCTGGGCCTTCACTTGCAGCTTGAGGCTGCCGATAATCTTCTTGGCCATCTGGCCTCTCCTTTATCACTGCGTCCGAAGACGCGGTTTAGTGGTCCGGTCCGTCACCCCGTCAGGGGCGCTCGCCTCCCACGCGCTTCCTCAGGCCCCTTTGGAGACCTGAGTGAATTCCAGTTCCACGGGCGTCGCCCGGCCGAAGATCGACACGGTGACCTTCAGGCGGCTGTGCGCCTCGTCCACGTCCTCGACCATGCCCGAGAAGCCCTCGAACGGGCCGTCGGTGACCTGCACCGTCTCGCCGATGTCGAAGCGGATCAGGTTGCGCGGCGCTTCCTGGCCTTCCTCGACGCGGTTGAGGATCGCGTTGACCTCATGGTCGCGCATCGGCATCGGCTTGCCCTGCGGGCCAAGGAACCCCGTCACCCGGTTGATCGACGAGATGATGTGGTAGCCGCGGTTCGTCATTTCCATGTGGACGAGCACATAGCCCGGCATGAAGCGACGCTCGGAGGTGACCTTCTTGCCGCGCCGGACCTCGATCACCTCTTCGGTGGGGACCAGCACTTCGTCGATCTCTTCCTCAAGCCCCGCATCGGCGACGGCGGTCTTGATCTGCTCGGCCACCTTCTTCTCGAAATTCGAGAGAACGCTTACCGAATACCAGCGCTTCGCCATCTGCCTGCTTCCTTGCTGCCCGGGCCATTCGGCCCCGTCTTCGTCTGTTCCCGGAACAAAAAACAGCGCGCACCCCGAATCGATGCGCGCCGGTGTCCCTTTGGTTGGGCGGGGGTCTACCCCCTGCCCGCCGTCAATTCAAGAGGGAAGCGCCGTCAACCGCCGATGATGTAGTGCAGGCCGGTCTTGATCGCCACGTCGACGAGGCTGAAGAAGGTCGCGGCGAGGGCGGAAAGGATGAAGACCATCAGCGTGGTCAAAAGAACCTCGCGCCGGGTGGGCCAGACCACCTTGGAAACTTCGGTACGGACCTGCTGAAGGAACTGGAGGGGGTTTGTGGTGGACATGCGGATTCCGGTGTTGGTTGCCGGTGGAGATACGGGTTTGGCGGACGGATTTCAAGCGGGGGTCAGAAACCGATTGCCGTGCCCGGGCCCGCTGGACGATTCTGGAGAGTGGCAGGGGCAGAAGGTTTCGAACCCTCGACCTACGGTTTTGGAGACCGTCGCTCTACCAGCTGAGCTATACCCCTACGCGAGGCTGGGGGGTAAGGCACCTATCCGGGGAAATCAAGGGCAACCTGCGGCCTGTCCGGAAAATTGTCGGGTGATCGCCGCCGTCCGGATGACGGGCGGCGACAGGGATCAGTTGCCGGTCCCGGTCGAGGCTTCGTCGATCAGGTCGGCGACCTTTTCGTAGTGCGAGTCCAGCGAGGCGTGGCTTGAGGCCAGCTGGATGATCCGCGGTCGCACCCGGGATGGGGCGGCCCGTCGCGCCGTGGGCGCGATCCGGCTGGCGGCGACAGCTGCCGGGTCATAGGCTGTGACGAAGACCGGGAGGGCGGCGTGCAGTCGACAGAAGAAATCCTTGCAGAATTCGCGACCCGCCCGTGGCAGGCCGTGACCGCAGCCGAGATGGCGGAGGCGCTGGCAGTGCCGACCATGCTCACGCCCGAGGAGGGCCGGTTGTATCATTGGCTGGGTCGGCGGGCGCAGGGTGTGGGGGCCACGGTGGACCTTGGCGCCTATGCGGGTGGGTCGGCGGCGCGTCTTCTGTCGGGGCTGGAGGTGTCGGGGCCTGTCTTCCACCTGCACAGCTATGACCGCTTCCGCTCCTCGCGCACCTTCTGGGCCCGGTTCATGCCGGACGAACCCCTGCCCGAGGCGGAGGACGCCGACCTGTTGCCGGTGGTGCGGCGGCACCTCGCCCCATGGGAGGGACATGTGACGTTGCATGTCGGCGACATCGGCGAGATGCGCTGGACCGGGGGACCGGTGGAGATTCTCGCGGTCGATGCCGCGAAGGGCTCGGCGATGGCCGACCATATCGCGGCGGAATTCTTTCCCGCACTGGTGCCGGGACGGTCGATCCTTGTTCAGCAGGATTACCTGATGGCGGTGCAGCCCTGGCTTCCGGCGCAGATGGTGGCTCTGCGCGACTGCTTCCTGCCGCTTGCCTTTGTGCCGAAGGTGGGGCTGGTGTTTCTCTGCCTGTCCCCGGTGACACCCGAGGCGCTGGCAGCGGCGCGGGTCGACAGCCTGACCGACGGCAAGCTGATGCAGCGCGTGCGCGAAGCGGCGGGCTGGCATGAGGGCATGGTGCCGCGCAGCATGTTCAAGGCGATGCTCGAACAGGTGAAGGCGCACCCCGGGGTGCGGCTCGGCTGGCAAATGCGGCGGGCCTCGGCCCGCGGTTAGGCCCGGGCCCGGGCCGTCGATCAGATCGTGCCCGCCGACATTTCGCTGGCGATGTGGTCGGCCTGACGGATGGCCAGCGCAACGATTGTCAGCGTCGGGTTCTCTGCCGCCCCGTTGGTGAATTGCGAACCGTCCGAGACGAAAAGGTTCGCAATGTCGTGGGTCTGGTCAGGCCGCCGACCGGTCCGACCACGGGTCCACGGCCCCGTCGGCGCGGTAGCCCAGGCGCTCCATCGCCGGGGCCAGGAAATCGGCCAGGCGGGCGCATTGCGCCGGGGTGAGATGGTTCATCCAGTCGCCCGAAGTCCCGCTCCGGAAGAAGGCATCGGATTTCGGCGGGCGCTCCCTGAAGCTGGTGGCCGACTCCTGCGCCTTCAGCTTGCCGAAGGCCGTGGCCGCGACCGCGCGCCCGATACGGTCCGGATCGGGTTCGACATCGGGATACATCACGCGCAGCGCACGCGTCAGCGAACCAGCCGCGTCGGCCAGCATGTCCTCATAGCGCAGGGTCAGGCGGCGGCCGGGCATGTCCATCCAGGAAAGCGTATGGCTGGACCAGTCGGACTGCACTTGCGGCATCTGGGCGAAGACCAGCCCATCGACCCTGAACTCGGGGTTGCACATGTTGTCGATGCACCGGTCGAAGTCCGGCGCCAGGCCCAGATGATAGGCGTAGGAGACAGCCACGTCGAAAGGATGCCGGACAAGATGGATCGTGGCGGCGGTCGCTTCAGGCGGAAACAGAGGTTGACCATTGGCCAGCGGAAGGTTCGCGTCATGCACCTTCTGCGGCACGCCACTGGTTTCGCTGTCTGCAAGGTGCAGGTAGATCGTCCGCCGCGCCAGGAACGTCTCTTCGTTGGTCAGCAGGCTGCCATCGCAGGCAAGATACTGTTCGAACAGCCGCTCGCGTGCGGCATGGCGCGCGGCAAGCCGGTTGATGTCGACATCGCCGTCGGAATCCTCGTAGGCGGTCAGCAGCGCACGAAACCAGGTATTGCCGGATTTCGGATATGAGGCGAGCCAGATGAAACCGGGCCGCGACTGCTGCATGCTGGTGCTGGTCATGCTTCCCCCCCCTGTCCGAACTGGACCGCAATCTGGCCCATGAGGTCGGTCGCAAGCGCCTCCGACGGCTTTTGGTGCGGCCCCAGCGCGAAGCGGAACATCGGCAGCGAGTTGGCCAGCACGACATACGCGGCATTGATTGTATCCGCGCCCCAGATCGCGGTTCCGATCGAGGGCATGAAGACATGCTTCTTGATCTCGGCGATGGCGGCCATCAGGGCAAGTTCCTTCAGGTTCGCCGCCGGGCCCTTGCCGTCGCCCATGCAGATCAGCCCGGCACAGAGATGCAAGACCCGGCCATCAATGACCGGACGATCAAGTTGCAGGCGCCGCGCGCCTTCGCGGACCGGCGGTTCGGTCGACTGCTTCTCGGTCCGGCGCAGCGTGATCGGGCTGCCGTTGGTACAGACGCGCGAGATGTCTTCCGGGTCGATCACGACCGGCGCGTCAGATACGGCCAGGCCGCAGGCATCGGCCAGCGCCACCGTCATCGCCTCGTGCAGGTCATCCCTATCCGACGCAATGAGGACGAGGCGGCCATCGGTCAGCTGCACGGCATTGGCCCGCAGGGGAACGCGACCATCCAGCCATGCCGCGGCGGCAAAACCCGTCGTCCGCGCGAAAGGCAGCATGTCGCCCTCGGGACGGCCGGGCGGATCGGCGAGAGAAAGGCCCGCGTCCGGAGAATAGTGCAACCGGCCGCCCGAGGGCGTGGTCATCAGGAAACCCTCGGGCCCGACTTCGAAGAACGGGGTGGACTCGACAGGTTTCAGCAGATGCAGGGGTGGCACCAGGCCAGTGGCGGTGATCAGGCCGAGAATGGGGTCCAAGCTTGCCTCGCGGACAGAGTGCGGTCACAACGACCTGTCATACCTGCCGATCGGTCGGTTGCAACGCAAAAGAGCAGCCCGAATGGGTGACCCTGCAATACCGCCTGTGCGCTATCCCACCGGCTGTTTGTCTTTGAGCAGCGACATGAAATTGTCAGTGAGGTAGGTCCAGCTTGCTTCGTATTTCTGGACCTCTGCATCACAGCGCACGGCCCGGGCGTAGGGAAGGATGTTCAGATCGTCGGTCTTCCCCAGCCAGTCCATGAGTTTTGCTTCGTCGAATTGGTCGGGGTTCCTGGTCTGCGCCTCGACCACCATCGCAAGCCCCGGGGTCACCCGGACGGGCAAGGGTAATCCAGCGAACAAAGCTGGCGCAACACCCCCATTCACTGCCGCATTCGGCCGCACCGAAAGGAAAAACCGCGCGGATCGCTCCGCGCGGTTTCACGAAAATCGGGAGTGACGTCCGGCTTACGCGAGGATTTTCGACACCACGCCTGCGCCGACGGTGCGGCCGCCTTCGCGGATGGCGAAGCGCAGTTTCTCTTCCATCGCGATCGGGGCGATCAGCTCGACCTCGAACTTCAGGTTGTCGCCCGGCA